>JBIQJX010000009.1:35756-48872 GCA_044507105.1 Nitrosomonas sp. | reverse complement strand
GCACCATGATACCGCTGAGGATAAGATAAGGGCGATGATACAAAGCGTCCCGTCCCCAGTAATATGGGCATGCCTGCCGGATTTCAAAATATTAGGGGACACTTTAGTGGAGCATAAGAATTATCAACTAATTTACATCTCTCTTCCGGGACATACCGATATCACCATAAAAAGTCACGATCATTAACAGCAAACTCTATGATTCTGAATTTTCATGAGATTTAGTATAAAACACCCCTAAATGTGCTAATTGCAGGATAATGGATATTATTTTTGACGGATATAAGTATTGATCGTACATGCTTCCGGAAATCTATCGTCCAACAGCTGTCAAGAAGGCTGAATTTGATATGAAAATTCCTGCAAACCCTGCGAAGGCTGCCAGGCAGCGGCCACACCGGCGGCCGAGATCTGGACACAAGCCGAAATCATTCCTGACTCTGATTCTGATCGGATTTTCCATTGTAGGATTGCCTCTGATCGGTGCACTCGTCTACAGTGCCATGCGTATCGATCAATTGTCTGAACAAAGCCGCAATAATGTCTATCAGGCAACCCAAGTCACTGGCGGAAGCAGCATCATCATCGGCGAGATCATGACCATGGAACGCAGTGTGCAACATGCCCTGGTACTGGATGACGCAACGCTGCTGGAAGGATATTTTCTGGCACATACTCGATTTGAAAAAATTACCAATCACCTGTCCGATATTTCTGTTTACCTGGAACAACAGCTTGCGCTGGAAAAATTGCGTCTGCTGGAGACCAGCATTTTTCGCGAAATACTGGTTTTGAACGAACAGCCGCAGGATTTACAATATCTGCTCGACCGTTTTGCCTCTTTACTCACGCTCGCGCAGGAATTTTCAACTAACAGCTTTCAGCTGATCGGTCAGAATGTCGGGAAAATGAGTGAAATTGCTGCACAGACCCGTACTCTGGTCGAATGGGAATTACTTATCCTGATTCCGCTGGTCGTTTTTCTGGCCTTGGCTTTTTCTGTATTCATTGCTCGCCCGATTCGCCAGATTGATGAGGCAATTGTCCATATGGGGCAAGGCAAACTTGCTCAGCCCATTCGGGTCGATGGACCACAAAACCTGGAATATATCGGAGCACGCCTGGATTGGTTGCGATTGCGACTGCTCAAGCTGGAAGAACAGAAAATGCAATTTCTCCGGCATGTTTCTCATGAACTGAAAACGCCTTTGACTGCCATTCGGGAAGGCGCTGATTTACTGGCGGAAGGTATTACCGGTAATCTGAACCAGAAACAGCAGCTCATTGCCGGTATACTGCATACCAGCAGCATGCAACTGCAGAAACGTATTGAAGATCTGCTGAATTTCAGCGCACTGCAGGCGGATATGATCACGCTTGTCCGGCAGTCTACCAATCTGAACAAGGTAATAAGCTCTGCCATAAAGGCGCAAAATCTTTCCATTCTGAGCAAAGATATCAAAATCAGTCTGACTTGCCCGGAACTGATTCTGGAATGTGACAAACAGAAAGTGGACATCATTCTCGATAATCTGCTTTCCAATGCTGTCAAATTTTCTCCAACCGGTAGTCGCATCGAAATTACTGCCTCATCCCATGGAAGTATGGCGCAGATCGATATCACAGATTCCGGTCCGGGTGTCGACAGAATGGATCAGAGCCGGATATTCGAGCCCTTTTATCAGGGACGTAATATGCCTGACACTCATGTTAAAGGTACCGGTCTGGGGCTGGCTATTGCAAAAGAATATGCCATCGCGCATGGCGGAAATATCGAGCTTATCCGGGGGGCCGGAGAACGCGGGGCGCATTTTCGATTGACTTTGCCGATCTCTAATTCTGAATATTCATCATGACGAAAATCTATCAATCACTGGCGGGACTGATTTTATTTACGTTATTTACGGGATGCACACTTATAGGGCATAAACCACCGCCTGATTACACGGAAACACAAACAACTCAGCACTCACAGAGTGATCTGGATGAGGTGATACGCTATTACGATTCATTACGGAATAAATCCGAGCAGGAACTTACAGAGGAATACAATTATGCAGATAATCACTATCGAGAAAGTACCGATGCTCGACAACGGCTCAAATTTCTGATATTGCTTCTGTTACCGAATACTGATTTTCAGAACATCCGTACCGCACTGGATTTGCTGGAAAATCCTCCACAGCAGACAGAAACCACGCCTGACATGACGGCCTTTAAAAATCTGCTGACGTTGTTACTGAAACAACAGCAGACTGCAGGCCTCCAAGTGCAGAACCTGTCTGCGAAGCTGCGGGCAACCGAAGCAGAGGTAAAGACTCTGCAGAATAAAATCAATGCGATAAAAAATATTGAAAAGAATCTCATGCGCAGAAATACACCTTGATTAATGAATTTCATGATGCAAAACAAAAAAATTCTTCTGGTGGATGATGATAAAGATTTACTCGAATTACTTTCCATCCGCCTGACAGCAGCCCGGTATGAAACGGTTCTCGCAGACAGTGCTGAAGCTGCCATCAACTACCTTGATATATCTCGTCCTCATCTCGTAATCAGCGATATACAGATGAGTGGCATGGATGGCATGGCGCTGTTTGAATATATCCATCGTACCATTCCGACCCTCCCGGTTATTATTCTGACGGCGTTCGGCACCATTCCGGATGCTGTATCAGCGGTTCAGCAAGGAATATTCGGATATCTTACAAAGCCTTACGACCCTAAAATCCTGCTGAATCAGATCGAACGGGCGATAGGCCTTTCTCCCGTCGTTGACACTACTCCCTGTAAAGCGCCTTCACCTTCATGGCGTAAAACCATCATTACTCAAAGTGCAATCATGGAAGATCTGCTCACAAAGGTAGATCGTGTGGCTCAGGGGGATGCCAGCGTCCTGCTGTCCGGAGAAAGTGGCGTCGGTAAGGAATTATTCGCTCGTGCCATTCATCAGGCATCTAAACGCTGTGACCAGGCATTTATAACCATCAATTGTGCAGCCATTCCGGAACAGCTGCTGGAATCCGAGCTGTTCGGCCACACCAAAGGGGCCTTTACCGGTGCTGTCCGGGATCACAAAGGCCTGTTCCAGTTAGCTGAGGGAGGGAGTCTGTTTTTAGATGAAATCGGTGATATGCCTCTGTTACTGCAGGCAAAACTGCTACACGCCCTGCAGGAAAGAGTCATCCGGCCGGTAGGATCCACGCAAAGCATTCCGATTGACGTACGTATTATCTCCGCTACCCACAAAGACCTGAAATCTGAAATCCAGGCAGGCAATTTTCGTGAAGACTTATATTATCGTCTCTTTGTCGTAGGACTGACTATCCCTTCTCTTGCACAACGGCGTGAGGACGTTCCCTTGCTCGCCAATCATTTTTTGCGCGTATTTGCCGAGAAGCACCAGAAACATATCAACGGTTTTTCTCCCGAAGCAATCAGCTTTTTACTGGCATCTACTTGGCCCGGTAATATCCGGCAACTCATGAATGTTATTGAACAAAGCGTCGTCATGAGTGCGATCCCCCTGATTTCCTGCGAACTTGTGCGTGATGCCATGCACAAGGATGAGACACAAATAACTTCATTCGATGAGGCCCGCAAGCAATTCGAGAGAGATTATCTGGTCAGATTGCTGAAAATTACAGCTGGCAATGTCACGCAGGCAGCCAAACTGGCCAAGCGCAACCGCACCGAATTTTACAAACTTCTGCAGCGACACCAGCTTGATTTTACATTATATAAACCAGTGCGGGAAAAAGCCTGATCGACCTGATGCGGGACAGGGCGTTGAATACGGTTCGCCACCTCGATCTGACCGGGAACGAATACCACGGCATCATTCAAACAGTACATAGCAGGTATTCATTTCTCAAGCACGGGGAATCGGGCGATGATTTCGACTGTCCTGCCTTCCCGCCTTACTTTCAGAGGTAACCAGGTACCGGGTGCCTGACGGTTGACGACAGCGATAACGTCGTTACTCTCTTTCATCGTGCCGCCCGCCATTTCAAAAATTACGTCTCCTTCGCGCAACCCGGCAGATTCAGCAATGCTCTGCTGTTCAACTTGCATCACCCGGGCTCCTCCTGCCTCCTGGCTGAATTCATAGCGAATCCCTAAACGCTGTCGCAAAGGAGGTGTCGATCCCGATACAAACGGAGCTACGCCAAACACCGCATCAGCATAACCTGCTACCAGTTGTTTACAGGACCTGCTGGTATCCCACGGCAGGAGCGAAGTAATTTTTTTCACCCCCATATCCTTCAGCTGATGCGGTACACCATAGCCCTTCAGAATATGTCCGGAGCCCATGATACCCACCACCAGCGGACTCTTGCCTGGATCATAAGTGCTCAGTACTGCGTGAATCTCCTGAGCCATCGCCCGATCCCACAATTGCTGGCTGACCACGAATCGCAAAAAATCGGGATCATAACGGCTCGATTTACCACGTTGGCCAGGGCTTTCCTGCCTGGGGCGATTATGTTGTGCATAAATCGGCAACAGAAACTCCAGATACTCAGGCGCGGGAGGAGCCGGACGGGTGACACCCTCTCTTTGATCTTCCGGCACCCCATCGAATCCCTTCGCCGCAACCAGTCGTCTCAGTTTAATATCAATATTGAGCGCACGCATCGGAATCCGGTACATCCGCGCAAAATGAAACAGAGGCAGATACATATTCGCATCCGTATTCCATACCGATTGCCATTCCGACCGGGATAAAAATTCTGATTCCGATAATTCCCCTGCTACCCACTGATCCAAAACTTTCTGTACCCGCCGCGGAAACATCTCGAAACCGATTACCATCTCGGGACGCACCGCATACAATGCGGCCAGCATATGCAGTTGCCAACGATGATGCTCGTGATTGACGTGAGTTTCACCAAGCAGTACTACCGATTGATTCGACGCCAAGCTAATCACCTCGGACAACGTCACAGTTCCTTTCCCCGGAATCACCCAGTTTGCAACTGGTACACATTCACCTGATGCAACCTGATTAGCGGCGGGATCAGGTTTGCTCCCCGGTTTGATTTGTGCGAAGAGATCAGAAGAATTTGCCACCCCTATCAATAACATGAAACCGGATATGATAAATCGCCAGTGTGGGCTGACTCCAGATAATCCATTAGCCAGAGTCAGCACTTCGCGTCTGCACAGAAATTGACGGAGGATTTGCAGCATCTTTATGTCCTTATTTTGTCCGGGCATCTTATTACTGACCCAGCACAGGTGAGTAAATCCACTCATAAACCGTTTTACCGCTATCTCGGGTTTTAATGAATTATCTGGGTTGAAATCAATCATTACGGTTTTTTCTTTAAAATCCGAGAAATAAACAACGGTTGTTGATCATGAAATTCAGTCGTTCAGTCTAGTCTACCCATTTACGCGCATTTCTGAACATTTTCATCCAAGGAGAATCTTCAGGCCAGTCAGCGGGATGCCAGGAATGCTGCACAGTACGAAATACCCTTTCCGGATGTGGCATCAGGATCGTGACCCGTCCATCGACGGAGGTTACGCCAGTGATCCCTGCCTGTGAACCATTGGGGTTGAGCGGATAAGTCTCAGTCTGAAGCCCCCGGTGATCGACGAACTGCATAGCAATAAAAGGTCCGGCCATTTGCAATTGTTCATTATCCCGGAATACCACCCGTCCCTCACCATGAGCAACGGTAACCGGTAAAAGACTGTCTGCCATTCCATCGAAAAACAGCGAAGGACTGGCCCCGATTTTTACCATGACGAAACGTGCTTCGAATTGCTCGGACCGGTTCTGCCAGAACCGCGGCCAATGCGCAGCACCGGGGATAATTGTCTGCAGATGGCTCATCATCTGGCAACCATTGCATACCCCCAGCGCAAAAGTATCGGATCGGTTAAAAAATGCCGAAAATTCCTCTTTCCCTCGAGAATTGAACAAAATCGACTGCGCCCATCCCCGACCTGCACCCAGTACATCACCATAAGAAAACCCGCCTCCGGCAACCAGCCCTTTGTATTCCGCCAGCGTAACCTGTCCGGACAGAATATCACTCATATGCACATCTACCGCATCGAATCCCGCGCGATCAAATGCAGCTGCCATTTCCACATGACCGTTCACTCCCTGTTCGCGCAGAATGGCAACCGTGGGGCGACTGGCAAGTATACCCGGAGCAGCAATATTTTTATCGAACGTGAAGGTCAGACGTGCGTGCAGCCCCGGATCGTCTACATCCAGAATCCGATCGAATTCCTGCTGTGCACATTCCGGATGATCGCGTAATTTCTGCATCTGCCAGGTCGTTTCCGACCAGATTCGCTGCAATACCACACGCTTCTCCTGAAATACCGCCCGATTACCGTACCTGAAACAGATTTCATCCTCCCGGTTCAGACGCCCGATTGTATGGCTTACCTGCTCCAATCCTGCTCCCGACAGAATAGACATCACTACATCACGATGCCGGGCTTCAATCTGAATAACGGCCCCCAGCTCTTCGCTGAACAGAGCTGCCAGTATCCGGTCATTAACCTCATCACACGAGCCAACTGATGGATGCACGGGATTACCCTCTTTCTCCCTAAGAAAACCGGAATCCAGCGGATCAAGAACAACTGTCATTCCACAATGCCCGGCAAATGCCATTTCGCACAATGTCACGAACAGGCCGCCATCGGAACGATCATGATAAGCCAACAATAATCCTTGGTTATTAAGGGCCTGAATGGCGCTAAAAAATCCCTTAAGTTTTACCGGGTTTGCCACATCGGGGACTCTGTCTCCAGACTGTCCGTAAACCTGTGCTAGTGCCGAACCACCCAAACGATGCTTGCCTTCCCCGAGATCAATCAGGATCAGCTCAGTTTCCCTCCTCTCTGTACGAAGTTGTGGAGTCAGTGTTTTACGTATATCTGACACCTTGGCGAAAGCTGAAACAATCAGCGAAAGCGGTGCAATGACCTCTTGGTATTCCGTATCCTGCCAGGCCATTTTCATTGACAGCGAATCCTTACCCACCGGGATACTGAGCCCGAGCTGCGGACATAATTCCATCGCTACCGCATGCACAGCATCATACAGGGCCGCATCTTCACCCGGATGACCAGCAGCGGCCATCCAGTTGGCGGATAATCGGATTGAGCCGAGATCACAGATCGCAGCAGCAGCTATATTGGTAATTGCTTCCCCCACTGCCATACGAGCCGAAGCAACAGCATCGATCACAGCTAGCGGAGTCCGTTCGCCCAGCGCAAATGCCTCACCCAGATAAGTTTGAAAACCCATGGCGGTAACAGCCACATCCGCTACCGGCACCTGCCACGGGCCAACCATTTGGTCCCGCGCAGTCAGACCGCCCACGCTGCGATCCCCAATCGTAATCAGAAAAGTCTTGTCCGCCACGGCCGGCAATCGCAGAACCCGACAGGCAGCTTCCCGGAGACTGATACCCGTCATGTCCAGTGGAACAGGATGACAAACGATACGCTTCACATCGCGCACCATTTTGGGAGGTTTGCCCAACAATACCGATAAAGGCATATCCGCTGGCGCAACTGAAGATTGTTTATCCGTCACGATCAGTCGAGGTTGTGCCAGTGCATTGCCTACGACTGCATAGGGACAACGCTCACGTTCACAAATTTCCCGGAATAAAGGGAGTGATTCCGGGGCAACAGCAATTACGTAACGCTCCTGCGCTTCGTTACACCAGATCTGCATCGGCGACATCCCTGGTTCATCCGAAGGTATGGCACGCAGATCAAACTGTCCGCCACGCCCGGCACCATGCACCAGTTCAGGCAAAGCGTTGGAAAGTCCACCGGCGCCTACATCATGAATGGCAAGAATCGGATTAGGCCGCCCACTGCGCGACAGCTGCCAGCAACGGTCAATTACTTCCTGCGCACGACGCTGCATCTCCGCATTACCCCGCTGCACCGATTTAAAATCAAGCGCTTCTTCATTGGTCCCGGCATCCATGCTGGAAGCTGCCCCTCCCCCCAGCCCGATTGCCATACCGGGCCCTCCCAGATGGATGAGCAATGTCCCTTCCGGGAAACGCTGTTTTTCAGTATGGCGCGCGGCAATCTGTCCTATGCCACCCGCCAGCATAATGGGCTTATGATAGCCTCGTACCTGACCATTGATCTCCCTCTCATAGGTGCGAAAATACCCCGCCAGGTTGGGTCGACCGAATTCGTTACCAAAGGCTGCACCACCAAGGGGGGCGGCAAGCATAATATCCAGCGCTGAAGCGATATGCCCCGGTTTTCCGTAACCACCCTCCCGCTTCCCTTTTTCCCAAGGTTGAATAGCACCGGGAATACGCAAATTGGATACACTGAATCCGGTCAGGCCGGCTTTGGGTTTTGCGCCCGATCCGGTTGCCCCTTCATCACGGATTTCTCCACCCACACCGGTTGCAGCGCCCGGATAGGGAGAAATCGCGGTCGGATGGTTATGGGTTTCCACTTTGATCAGCCAGTGTGTGAGTTCCGCGCCATATTCGTATTTACTGTCTTTTCCCGGATAAAATCGTTCTATCGTTGCTCCTTCGAGAATGGCTGCATTATCCGCATAGGCAACGATTGTATGCTGAGGATGAACCTGGTGCGTATATCGAATCATGTCGAACAGAGAGTTCGTTTGCTGCACCCCATCGATGATCCAGTCTGCATTAAAAATTTTATGTCGACAGTGCTCAGAATTCGCCTGCGCAAACATCATCAGTTCGACATCGGTGGGATTACGCTGTACACCGGTAAAATAGTCCTGCAGATAATCGATTTCGTCGGCAGACAGTGCAAGACCCATTTCCTGATTTACCTGACGCAGTGCCTGAACTCCACAGCTCAATACTGCTATTTCATTCAATACTGCCGGTTTTGAATGATGAAACAATATCGCTGCGTCAGACAGCGAATGTAATACCACCTCGGTCATTCGGTCGTGAATACATTCCTCGATCCGGTATATCTGCTCTGAAGAGGGCGATGATCCGTACCGGATGTCAAAAACGATTCCCCGTTCCAGCCGCTCGATCATGTCCAGACCGCAATGATGAGCAATATCGGTCCCTTTCGACGACCAGGGCGAAATCGTACCGGGACGGGGCACGACCAGTAACCGCTTATCTCCGGTATCCGGTTGCGCTCCTGCTGGATCGGCATCGAGCAACTGCTGCAGACGGCCGGTCTCTTCCTGGACCAATTCACGTCGTATCTGACAGAAATACCAATATTCAGCAGTAATATCGGAAATTTGCGGTACGATTGCCTGAGTTAAATGGAGCAGGCGCTCCAGACGAAAAGAAGACAGCGCGTTGCGCCCGCGGAATTGCAGCATCAGAATTCGACCAGTTAAGAACGAGAGCAAAAAGACATGATTCTACACGAACAGGCCAAGACCCGATGAATACCACGCCCGTTTATACGACTGCAGAAATTCGTGCAATCGAATCTCTTGTCCTGACAGCGCCTGATGCACCCGATTTGATGGAAAAAGCCGGGCTGGCCGCTGCAGAAATTGCCAAAACTAAATTGCTGACTGGCAATGGTAACCGGATATTGGTACTGGCAGGACCTGGCAATAATGGGGGAGACGCGCTGGTTACAGCCCGTCATTTGTATTCTTGGGGAATACAGGTGACACTGGTTTTTACCGGCGAAGCCGGACGCCTTTCACCAGATGCGAAACAGGCACTGGAACAATGGCTGTCAACTGGTGGATCTGTCAATCCGACAATCCCTGCCGGCATGCAATGGGATGGCGTGATAGACGGACTGTTTGGTATCGGCCTGAGCGAAACCAGAAGACTGGAGGAAAAATACCGGCAGCTCATCCGGTATATCAATGATCTGAATCTACCGGTCCTTGCACTTGATATTCCAAGCGGGCTACACAGTGATTCCGGTCATGTGCAGGATATTGCAATCAGAGCCTCCCTTACCGCTACTTTCATAGCGCTTAAGCCGGGTCTGCTTACCCATGACGGCTGCGATCATTGCGGAAAAATCATTTTGTGCGATTTGGGGCTTGATAGTACCATCCTGCCTCCTCCGGGTAACTGGCTGCTGAACAAAGCAGATATCAGATCACGGCTGCCTCATCCCCGATATGCCAACAGTCATAAAGGTACTTATGGCAGGCTGGGTATTCTCGGGGGAGCAGCCGGCATGGTCGGCGCGGCCCTGCTGACAGGGCGGGCTGCGCTCAAGCTAGGTGCAGGCCGGGTTTATCTGGGCCTGCTTGCACAGGAGGATATGCCTGCCGTTGACTTGGTTCAGCCTGAATTAATGCTACGCGCACCGCCTGATTTTTTCATACAGGATTTTCTGGATTGTCTGGTGATCGGCCCCGGGCTCGGTAGAGAAATTGCAGCGTGTATCTACCTTGAGCAGGCGTTGCAAACCAGTCTGCCTCTAGTTTTGGATGCCGACGCGCTCAATCTGGTGGCGTGTCATTCTGAATTAAATGAGTTACTCCGGACACGCACTGCCCCGACCATTCTTACTCCCCATCCGGCCGAGGCAGCCCGCCTGCTGAACATAACAGTTACCGAAATACAACGGAATCGGCCCGATACCTCCCGGAATCTGGCCAGGCGATTCAACTGCGCGGTCGTTCTGAAGGGGGCAGGAAGTATTTGTGCATTCCCGACCGGTCACTGCCACTTCAATACCAGCGGCAATCCTGGTTTGAGCACCGCCGGGACCGGCGATGTCCTGTCAGGGTTTTTGGGCGCGCTGCTGGTGCAAGGAGTTTCACCGGAAAATGCCCTGCTGCTGTCCGTTTTTCTGCATGGTGCAGCGGCAGATACCCTGCTGGATCAGCAACATGGCCCTGTGGGCCTGACAGCATCAGAAATCATCCCCGCTGCCCGCAGCCTGCTAAACCGCTGGATTTATCGGCAAAATTCCCGCTACCGGTATACGCGCCTTACTGACAGACTCTAATTTCCCATTCCCTGTTGTACCCATCCATTTTCTGACAAACGAGGTAACCAGCTAAAGTCAACCCGCCAGTAGCCGTTAAAGCTTGAAATTTTCCAGAGGATTTTCAAGTATGCTGGTAACCATCGGATATCTAATCGTCATCATTTCTGTGTTCGGCGGATTCGCTCTGGCGGGTGGTCACCTTGGATCACTATTCCAGCCGGTGGAGCTGCTCATGATCGCAGGGGCCGCACTGGGCGCATTCTTCGTCGGCAATTCCGGCAAGGCGATCAAAGCCACTTTCAAAGCCCTTCCCAGCATTTTCAAAGGCACGCGGTATACCAAGACCGTTTATATGGAATTGATGACACTGCTGTACGAAATACTCGGCAAAATCCGTAAGGAAGGCCTGATGTCGATCGAAGCAGATGTGGATGATCCTGCCAAAAGTCCGCTGTTCACGAAATATCCCGGAATCCTGTCTGATCATCATGTCATAGAATTCATTACTGATTACCTGCGACTGATGGTCGGTGGCAATCTTAATCCGCTAGAAATCGAGAATCTGATGGATGGTGAAATCGAAACCCATCATCAGGAAGGTGAAGTACCTATCCATGCCATCGGTAAGATTGGCGATGCACTTCCCGCTTTTGGAATCGTGGCAGCAGTAATGGGGGTCGTCCATACTATGGCATCAGTTGGAATTCCACCTGTAGAACTGGGCAAACTGATCGCCGCAGCACTGGTGGGAACCTTTCTGGGTGTTCTGCTGGCCTACGGTTTCGTCGGCCCGCTGGCCAGCCGCCTGGAACAGCGGTTGCATGAATCAAGCAAATTGCTGGAGTGTATCAAAGTCACTCTGCTGGCCAATCTTAACGGTTACGCTCCTGCGCTGGCCGTCGAATTCGGCAGAAAAGTCCTGTTTTCTACCGAACGGCCTTCTTTCATCGAGCTCGAGAAACATGTCAAACAGAGTAAAGCCAAATGATGTTTCCTATCTGGGTTGCTTTGTCGCATGAGGTCATGAATGGCTGAAGATTTCTCACAAAAACCCATCATCATCAAACGCATCAAAAAGATAACAGGTCAACAGCACAGCGGAACCTGGAAAATTGCCTATGCCGATTTTGTTACCGCTATGATGGCTTTTTTCCTGCTGATGTGGCTGTTGGGCTCCACCACACAAGGTGACAAGGAAGGAATCGCTGAATACTTCAAGACACCTCTGAAAGTCGCACTGCTCGGAGGGGATGGAAGCGGAGACAGTTCCAGTGTCATTCAAGGCGGCGGAGATGATCTGAGCCGGCGAATCGGGCAGATCAAGCGAGCCGATTTCGATGATCTGAAGCATTCCATCGACTATGAAGCAATACAGGCACTTCAGGAGCGTATCGAGCTGGAACAGCTGCAAAAACTCAAAAAGAAAATAGAACGTTCCATCAACCGCAATCCTGCACTCAATAAATTCAAAAGCCAATTACTGCTGGATATCACAACGGAAGGCCTGCGCATTCAGATTGTCGATGAACGGAACCGCCCCATGTTTGCAATCGGGAAAGCGGAATTACAACCTTATACCAAAGTCATCCTGCATGAAATCGGCAAAATGCTCAATGATGTGAGCAACAAAGTCAGCCTTTCCGGACATACCGATGCCACTCCCTATCCTGCCGGTGAAAAAGGCTACAGTAACTGGGAATTATCAGCGGATCGCGCCAATGCTTCTCGCCGTGAACTGATCGCGGGCGGGATGAACCCGGAAAAAATGTTACGTGTGGTTGGACTGTCTTCTGCCGTGATGTTCGACGCACAAAATCCATACAGCCCCTTCAACCGTCGGATCAGCATCATTGTCATGAACAAAAAGGCTGAAGATACCATTACCCGCGAAAACCAGGGTAACATAGACATTCATAACGAAGATGAAATCAGCACCCGGATCATCACCCGGAACGATACACCTCCGGACTGATATACACCGTCAACATTATTTTCCTGAATCCTCACTGAAAAAAACACTCACGGTCCTGCGGGACAGTATTCTGGCCGCCTGCCTGCCGGGAACAATCCTGCCCTGCTGGATCAGTAAACTGAGAACTCTACTGTCCGGACAAAACTGCCGGTGTATATGAGGTGGTTTATGCTTATCTTTCTCTCGTACCAATGTTTTTATTATGGTAA
>JBIQJX010000009.1:0-35656 GCA_044507105.1 Nitrosomonas sp. | reverse complement strand
ATATGAGGTGGTTTATGCTTATCTTTCTCTCGTACCAATGTTTTTATTATGGTAAAAAGCCCGTCAGGAAACGCGTCCGAGCAGTCTCTTTATCAGCAATACCTTCACGATTCCCGGCATCATGCCCGACCGAGACATCAGACTGGATGACCCCGGCAGTTCTGTATTCGTATACTATATCTGGCAAATACCATGATGTAGTCTGACAGAATCATTGTCGCCGCCATGTCGTCCCCTGCGGCCCATCCTCGAGAATCACCCCCCCTTCAGCCAGTTGCTGGCGCAGTGCATCTGCCTGAGCAAAATTTTTTTCTTTGCGCGCCTGCAAACGCTGTCGGATCATATGCTCGATATTCTCTACCGAATATTGATCGCTTTGCCGGCAAATAGAGCTTTGTAAATATTGTTGTGGCGGTTGCTGCAATAACCCCAATATCCCCCCCAATGCCTTGAGCAGTACCGCATAACGCGGCTCAGACGTCCGGTTGGCTTCGCTTGCCAGATCGAACAATACTGCAATGGCTTCGGGTGTGTTGAAGTCATCATTCATCGCTGCCATAAAACGGGCTGCGTAAATATCATTTACCCAGTCAATCGTGACCGTTGCTTCTCCCTGTTCATAGGGAGGCGCATGATTCTTCAGCACCGTATAAAGTCGCTCCAGTGCATTTCTCGCATCATTCAGATGGGCGTCCGAATAATTCAGTGGACTGCGATAATGAGCACGTACAATAAAAAAACGGACGACCTCCGGCTGATAACGGGTCAGGACTTCTCGCACAGTGAAAAAATTACCCAGCGATTTTGACATTTTTTCATTGTCCACCCGCACAAATCCATTGTGCATCCAGTAATTTACATGAGGATGATCATGCACGCCTTCACTCTGGGCGATCTCATTCTCATGATGCGGGAACTGTAAATCCTGGCCCCCTCCATGAATATCGAATTGCTTGCCCAGATAGTATTCGCTCATAGCGGAGCATTCGATGTGCCAGCCCGGGCGTCCCCTGCCCCAGGGTGAATCCCAGCTGGGTTCATCGGGCTTAGCTGCTTTCCACAACACAAAATCCAATGGATCCTGTTTATTTGTATCAATTTCCACGCGTTCACCCGCACGTAAATCCTCAAGTGATTTTCCCGATAGTTTGCCGTAACCCGGGAAACGGTGGACAGCATAAAATACATCACCATTATCCGCGATGTATGCCAGCCCCTTATTCAGCAACAATCCGATCATCACAATCATACTCTCGACACATTCAGTGGCACGTGGTTCGAAAGAAGGCCGGGCAACACCGAGTGCCGCAGCATCTGCTTCCATTGCCTGAATATAACGGGTAGTCAGCGTTTCGATCGGCTCATGATTCTCCAGGGCACGACGGATGATTTTGTCATCGATATCGGTAATATTACGTACATATGTTACCTTGTAGCCGAGTGTCTGCAGCCACCGCATCACACTGTCGAACACCACCAGTACACGCGCATGCCCCAGATGGCAGTAGTCGTAGACTGTCATACCGCACACATACATGCTGACTTTTCCAGGAGACAAAGGAATGAATTCGCGCCGGGTTCTGGTGAGCGTATCGTAAATTTTTAGCATCGGAAGAAATAGGCAAGATTGTGGAAATGATTATCTTGTTGGTAAAATCCGGAGTTTACCGTGTTTGATATCATTAATCGCCCTGGACCGGGCAAAACCGTGGAAGTATAGCACAATGAAAATCTTTTCCCCCGGACACCCATTTGTCCGCCCGGCAAAGCCAATTCTGTTTACCAGTTTCATCTTTATCCTGTTTTTGCTGATATCAGGCACTTCTGTCTTTGCAGCCAATCCCAAGGTGGAAATCAGGACGAACTTGGGCCCCATACAGGTAGAACTGTACCCCGACAAGGCACCCAAAACAGTCGAGAATTTTCTGAACTATGTCAAAGGTGGTTATTATGCCGGCACAGTTTTTCATCGGGTTATTGCGGGATTTATGATACAGGGCGGCGGCTTCGATCAGGATCTTACACAAAAATCTACCCGGCCCCCAATTGAAAACGAGGCTGCCAACGGCCTTAAAAACGATATCGGTACAATTGCCATGGCACGTACCAGTGAACCACATTCTGCTTCCTCACAGTTTTTCATTAATGTCGCGAACAATCATTTCCTCAATTATACGGCTCCCACTGTAAGGGGATATGGTTACACCGTATTTGGCAAAGTAACTGCCGGCATGGATGTCGTCAGTAATATTGCCCGTACACCCACCGGCGCTGCAGGACCTTTTACCAGTGATGTTCCTCGGAATATGGTCATTATTGAAAATATTCAATTGATCCCGGCTTCTGCTGACCCACACCACCCCTAAATTCAGGATAAAAGATGATCAAACTGCATACTAATTATGGTGTCATTACATTGGAACTCGACAGCGAGAAAACACCTCTTACCACAGAAAATTTTCTGCGTTATGTCGAGAATGGACATTACGATAACACCTTGTTTCATCGGGTGATCGACGGTTTCATGATTCAGGGCGGCGGTTATGCGCCAGGAATGAAAGAGAAAACCACACTGGCTCCAATTCAGAATGAAGCAGCTCAGGGCTCCGGCAATGAAACCTATACTATTGCTATGGCGCGTACATCAGATGTTCATTCTGCTACTGCACAGTTCTTTATAAATGTTGCTGACAACCATTTTTTGAATCATACCGATACAACGCCAAAAGGCTTCGGTTATTGCGTATTTGGCAAAGTCGTCGAAGGCAGGGAGGTGGTTGACGCGATCAAAAAAGTAAAAACTGGTCGTTCTGCCGGGCATCAGGATGTTCCACTGGAAGATGTCATTATTCAGAAAGCGGAAAATGTTTGAGCTGAAATTTCGATTATTTGTACTGTAAGCATTCCACCAATTATTAAAAGCAGATAATCTTTACCTTGGCAGATATTTTTTGAAAAGATACTGGAATGAAAGATATTGATAAAATTCTGGAAACAGCCCATCAGCGGGCAGAAGAAATGGGACTGTCTTATAAAGGGGCTTTCTTGCCGTCAGAAGCATTCGCCGTACTGCAGACTGTACCGGAAGCCAAGATCATAGATGTACGTTCTCGAGCCGAGCTGGATTGGGTAGGACGTATTCCGGGAGCCGTTGAGGTTGAACTGCTGACTTATCCGGGGATGCAACCCAATCCGGATTTCCTGGATCAGCTTACGGACCGGATTACAGATGATAACGTGCTCCTGTTCATCTGTCGTACCGGTGGCCGTTCCGATCAGGCTGCCGCGATCATGAGTCAGAATGACTTTTCCAATTGTTACAACATCTTGGAAGGCTTCGAAGGCGACAAGGATGAAGGCGGCCATCGTGGACAGAAAACCGGATGGAAGGCCGCCGGGTTGCCCTGGGCTCAGGGCTGATCAGTCCATGGACCAGTCAACCAGACCGGAATAAGCCGTAAACAATACGATCAAACCGAAGCCGATCCGGTACCAGGCAAACAACGTGAAATCATTATGACTGACGTATCGGATCAGTCCCCGGATTGCTATCAGTGCGCTGATAAAGGCTGCTACCGAGCCTATCGCAAACATTCCTAAATCATCGATATGCAGAAATTCCTGATGCTTGTAGACATCATAAAAAGTCGCAGCGAACATTACAGGAATTGCCAGAAAAAATGAAAATTCTGCAGCAGCTTTGCGTGACAAACCAAAAAGCAATCCACCAATAATTGTCGCACCTGAGCGGGAAGTACCCGGAATCAGAGCCAAACACTGTGCACAACCCACCTTCAGGGCATGTTTCCAGCTCATATCATCCACTATTTCTACTTCCACATGGTGTACCCGACGCTCAGCCCACAATATCAGTATGCCCCCAGTGATCAATGCTGCGGCGACGGGCAGCGGATGAAACAGATAATATTTTATCGTTTTGATGAACAACAAACCCAGTATCGCCGCCGGTAGAAAAGCAATAAACAGATTGAAGACAAAACGATTGGCCTGTGACGTGCCCAAATTTCTGATTACGTCGGCCAATCGCACTCGATATTCCCAGCAAACCGCCAAAATCGCCCCCAGCTGAATTGCGACTGTAAAAACTTTGGCCTTATCGTCATTGAAATCAAGTAAATCTCCAACCAGAATCAGATGACCGGTAGATGAGACCGGTAAAAACTCGGTAAGTCCTTCGACAATACCGAGCAGAAAAGCCTTGAAAAGTATCAGCCAGTCCATCTCAGGCTAGCGTTTGTTGCTCAGATAAAAAACCACAGAAAAAATCATAGTTTGCTGTAAAGCTCTCCACCTTTCTCAATGAATTCGTTCGCCTTCCGGGCCATGCCATCCTGCAATGCCTCTGTTTCAGAAATACCTTGTTGTGCGGCATAGTCGCGTACATCCTGAGTAATTTTCATCGAACAGAAATTAGGACCGCACATTGAGCAGAAGTGAGCGAGCTTGGCCCCTTCCTGCGGCAGAGTTTCATCATGAAACTGCCTGGCCTTGTCCGGATCGAGACTCAGATTGAACTGGTCATTCCAGCGGAATTCGAAACGTGCCTTGGAGAGAGCATTATCACGTATTTGTGCACCGGGATGACCTTTAGCCAGATCGGCGGCATGGGCAGCGATCTTGTAAGCAATAATACCATCCTTGACGTCATCCTTATCCGGTAAACCCAGATGCTCTTTGGGAGTGACGTAACACAGCATGGCAGTACCATACCATCCAATCATAGCCGCACCGATTGCGGAAGTAATATGATCATAACCGGGTGCGATATCAGTGGTAAGCGGACCCAATGTATAAAAAGGCGCCTCATGGCAGTATTCGAGCTGCAAATCCATGTTTTCCCTGATCAGGTGCATGGGCACATGCCCGGGGCCCTCAATCATCACCTGTACATCGTGCTTCCAGGCAATCTGTGTCAATTCACCTAATGTCTTCAGTTCTGCAAGCTGAGCCTCATCATTGGCATCATAAATCGAGCCGGGACGCAAACCGTCACCCAGGGAGAAACTCACATCATAAGTTTTCATGATTTCACAGATATCTTCGAAATGCGTGTACAGAAAGCTTTCCTGATGATGCGCTAAACACCATTTGGCCATGATGGAACCACCCCTTGAGACAATGCCGGTCATGCGCTTGGCTGTCATGGGTACGAAAGGTAAACGTACTCCGGCATGCACAGTAAAGTAATCCACCCCCTGTTCTGCCTGCTCGATCAGTGTGTCCCGGAAAATCTCCCAGGTCAGTTCTTCTGCCTTGCCATCCACTTTTTCCAAGGCCTGATAAATCGGTACTGTCCCGATCGGAACCGGGCTGTTACGAATGATCCACTCGCGCGTTTCGTGGATATTTTTTCCGGTGGAAAGATCCATTACCGTATCACCCCCCCAGCGGATCGCCCAGGTCATTTTCTCCACCTCATCCTGAATGCTGGAGCCGAGCGCAGAATTACCGATATTGGCGTTTATCTTCACCAGAAAATTCCGGCCGATAATCATCGGTTCTGTTTCCGGGTGGTTGATATTAGCGGGAATAATAGCACGCCCCCGTGCCACCTCATCACGCACGAATTCCGGCGTGATCCATTTTTGTATTGCGGCACCAAAACTCTGGCCGGAATGCTGCCGGGCCAGCAAATCATTCCCTGACATCTCAGCCATGCTGTCTCTGCGCTGATTCTCCCGGAGGGCGATGAATTCCATCTCCGGCGTGATGATGCCGCGTCTGGCATAATGCATCTGAGTAACATTGGCACCATTTCTGGCACGACGCACGGGGCGCGTGAGATTGAAACGCATTTCTGCCAGCTGAGGATCATACAGGCGTTTCCGGCTGTAGTCCGAAGAAAATCCGGCGAGTACCTCGGTGTCTTCGCGCTCATCAATCCATTGCTCACGTACAGGAGCCAGACCGCGACGGATATCGATGGTGGCAGCCGGATCAGTATACGGCCCCGAGGTATCATAGACATACACCGGGGGATTTTTTTCAACCCCCTGGGTGGTAACGGTATCTGACTGGCTGATTTCCCGCATAGGCACCCGGATATCTGCGCGGGAACCCTGAATATATATTTTGCGTGAATTGGGCAATGGTTCAACTGCGGCCCTATCCACCTGCGCACTATTGTTTGTAAATTTCTGCAGCTTAGAAACAGTGGTTTTCATGCTATGCTCCTCAAGATGCCGCGAGGAGCCGGAGAGTTACTCCTGGCTTCCCTACGGCGGCGTTATCCGCATCAGGTATTAAGGGACTCTCTCACCGGCATTCCAGTTTCCTGCGAATGCGGACCCCCAGCCGAAGCTGCCAAGCTAAAGTAAATATGGAATAATTGCAAGCCCGATTCTTTTATTAATAACAGAGTGATGAAATCTATGATGAGTCTCGAACAAACTCGTTTCAATATGGTCGAACAACAGATCAGAACTTGGAACGTGGTAGACCAGGATGTTCTGGGATTGTTATACAAAATCAAACGGGAGGAATTCGTGCCTGCGGCCTACCGTTCCATGGCTTTCATGGATATGGAAATTCCTTTGGAACACGATGCTGTAATGCTGACGCCTAAAATGGAAGCGCGCATTGTGCAGGAATTGAACATCAATAAAACTGATAAAATACTCGAAATCGGCACGGGTACAGGATATATGACTGCGTTACTGGCAGAACTCGGAACGCATGTTTACAGTGTGGAAATTGTGCCGGCACTTCATACCACAGCCAAAATTAATCTCCAGGTGCAGGGTATCACCAATATTACCCTGGAGCAGGGGGATGGTACACGTGGTTGGCCCAATCATGAACCATATGACGTCATCGTATTGACTGCTTCCACGCCTGTGCTGCCGGAAGCTTTCCAACAAAGCCTGTCACCCGGAGGCCGGCTGTTTGCCATAATTGGCGAAGAACCTCTTATGGAAGCGACATTAATAACCTGCACCGCACCAGGAAATTATTATTCCACTCGTTTATTTGAGACCTGCACAGCACCCCTTAGAAATGCATTGCAGCGCGAGCGTTTCCATTTTTAAGATTTGACCGCCAGCTGTTTTGTAGCTGTAAAAGCAAAACGACTCTGTTGTATCCTCAACTGATGGAAACCTGAAGCTATCGAAATTCTCCTGTTAATAATGAAAAATTCGCGAGGTTTCGCCTTTTTGTTGCTCGCCAGTATATTTTTCTGTACCCGGGTACAAGCGGCTGATCTAATGCAAATTTATCGTGAAGCCCTGGAACAGGATGCCCAATACGGAGCAGCACGTGCTGCTTATGTAGCTGCGCAGGAACGGCTTCCCCAGGGCAGGGCAGGATTACTGCCGGATATCCGTATGACTGGTATTGGTCAGAACCAGTATATCGATACGGGTACCGGCCCGGAAAGGTTGATCCAAAACCGGGGAATTACTGTTGTTGCAACTCAGCCGATTATTCGTATCGAAAATTTCATTATTTATGAACAATCGAAAAATGAAGTGGCCCAGGCTGATGCACAATTTGTCATCGCTGCTCAGGATTTGATTCTGCGCGTCGCACAAGCTTACTTCGATGTACTCATGGCTAAAATCAACCTTGAAGTCGTCGAATCTCAGAAAAAAGCCATTCATGAGCAACTGGAACAGGCTAAACGTAATTTTGAAGTCGGCGTATCGACAATTGTCGATACGCATGAAGCTGAAGCCCGTTACGATCTGACCCTATCACAGGAAATTGCTGCCAGAAACACTCTGGAAATCAGTCAACGTACATTACAGGTACTCATCAACCGGCTCCCGAATGATCTGCAGGACGCCAGTCTGGATAAAATTATCGCAGACCCGTTATCTTTGCCGCGTGATGACATGGAAGAATGGGTACAACTTGCAGAAGAAAAAAATTTCCAGCTGAAAATGCAGCGCATCACCTATGAGCTCTCCGAGCAGGCCATCAGACTCGCCAAAGCCGGTCACTATCCAACACTTGATCTGGTTGCGCAATACAACAATCAGAGCGGTGTCGGCGGTACTTTTACCGGGCGGGGAATTGATCTCGTCAGCAAGTCTGTCGGGTTACAGCTGAATGTGCCGATTTTTCAGGGCCTGTCGGTACAATCCCGCGTCAGGGAAGCTCTGGCTAATCGGGATAAGGCACGCAAAGATCTGGAAAATGCACAGCGGATGATTGCCTTGCAGGTACGCCAGAATTATCTCAACGTTACCAATGGCATAGCACAGCTCAAGGCACTGAAGCAGGCGTTGATTTCCAGCCGGAGCCAACTGGATTCAACTGCGCTGGGCCAGGAAGTCGGCGTCCGGCTGGAAATAGACGTGCTTAATGCGCAGCAACAATATTTTTCCGCCCGCAGAGATCTGGCACAGGCCTATTATGATTACCTGATGGCTCGGCTTCGACTGAAAGCAGAAACCGGCGAATTGGATGAACAGGATTTAATGGAAATCAACGCGCTGCTGTGAAGCAGCTCCATTCTCTCCGCTTCGGGAAAACAGGAAAGAGAGCGCAGATTCATCGTATTCATTGCAGCAATGCCTGCTCTATCGCTGCAATGAGTTCATCATCAAAGGGTTCAGTCCTGGGGCTGTATTGGGCGATCAATTTTCCATCCCGACCGATCAGAAACTTATGAAAATTCCAAGAAGGATAAGCACCTGATACATCAGCCAGCTGTACAAAAAACGGATGTGCATTTCCCCGCCTGACGGTCGTTTTCTCAAACATTGGGAAATTGACACCGTAAGTCAAGCGGCAAAATTGCTGAATTTCCTGTTCAGTCCCCGGTTCCTGTCCCATGAAATCATTGGAAGGAAATCCCAGTACGGTAAATCCCTGTTTTTCATATTTTGCATGTAATTGTTCCAGTCCTTCGTACTGGGGAGTGTAACCACATTTACTGGCTGTATTCACCACCAACACTACCTTGCCGCCATACACATCACACAAATTTTCTACTCCTGTTATGGCCAGTCTGCGGAAATCCTGGTCGAGCAAACCACTGCGACAGGCAAAAACCGGTTGCGCCAATGCAGTCACTACCAACAGGATAGCTGTGTAAACAAACCTGCCTCTCATCTCACTTCTCCTTTGCGAAAAATATAACCATTCGAAAAAAGATACCTTGCGAAGTTTCCATCCCAAAATCATCTTCATACAGATTCATTCATCCGTTTATGCGCGGATTTGGTACGTTGTGGCTGCTGACAGGCAACCCGATAAGCGCGTAATGCTTTTTGCGCCTGGCCCAGAACGGTCTCCTGAGGATAATTGATAATTTCGTTCAATCCGGCATCAGCAGTGATTCCCGCAGGAAAACCGGTCAATAATTCGAGTCCGTCACTCATATGCCCGGCCGTATAAACATGGAATTTCTCTTCGGATACCGCCCTGATCACTGCATCGGCCAGCATGAGGTAGCGAAGATTACGCTCGGGAATCAATACTCCCTGTGTTCCATCCAGTCCGACTGTTTCACAAATTCTGAAGAAACCCTCGATTTTTTCGTTGATACCACCCACCGGAAGTATTTCCCCATACTGATTGATGGCACCGGTAACCGCAATACCCTGTCTGAGCGGCAACCCTGACAAAGCTGAGAGCAATGCGTACAACTCTGCACAGGAAGCTGAATCTCCTTCTATCCCGTAATATTCCTGCTCGAACACGATGGAAGCATTGAGCGCAAGCGGCGCATTATGATGAAACAATGCCGACAGAAAATTATGCAGGATGAACACCCCTTTATCATGAATCGGACCGGACAGACCGACTTCACGTTCAATATTGAGCAAACCGTCTTCCCCGGCAAAGGTATGGGCCGTCACACGAACCGGTATGCCAAAACTCTGATCTCCCATCTCGACCAGACTTAAGCCATTGATCTGACCAACCCTTTCGCCCTGCACAGTTATTACCACCTCACCATCAGCAATAGCTTCCTGTGCACATTGATCCGGATAACTGTGCCGCAGAAAACGGACCTTTCCGGCAGTCCTCACATCTATTACTTCAACTACTGAAGCACCCCGAGCTTTACACTGCATTGCACTCTCCATAATGAGCATTTCAGTATGGCTGAAATTGGCACTCAATCGCTTCTGATCCTCAGCTGTTCTGTGACAGACCTCCAGCACATGTGCGACTGCTGTCCGGGAAAAATGCGGCAGGCCTGAGTGCTGGCAGACTCGGGAAATGAAAACGGATAAGGCGTGATAGGCTTGCAGACTGGCAGGAAATGTCGCAGCAAAATCGACTTTTACCCGGAAACGTCGCGCAAGCTCGGGATTATCCTCCTGAATTGAATAATATTGCTCGCGAGAACCGATCAAAACCATCCTGATATCCACTCCGACCGCTTCGGGTTCGATCGACGCAACCGGCGCAGCTCCAGCAAACACCCATGGCTCTTCGATCTGCAACAAACGGCTGCGCAGCAACCGGCATATTTTTTCCCATAGCAGAGCATCAGTCAGCAGATCATCCAGATGCAGCATCAGGAATCCTCCGTGTGCCTTCAATAAGCCACCAGCACGAATGCAGGTAAAATCTGTCATCAACACACCCTCAACAGACTGATACCCGATGCTACCCACCAGCGATTTGAATGACGGGTTTTCATCAACCACGACCGGTGCCCCGTCTAAATATCGGTTATCCACCACCAGGTTGATCCGGTAGCGCTCAAGCAGGCGTTCCAATTCTTCCTGGTTTTTTTCTTCACATATTTCAGGTAATCGGAATGTCTCCAGGTTTTCGAGTACATCGCGTTTGAGGCTGTGCAAATAGTATTTAAGTCTGGCACGATCGGCAAAGGCTCGATCCAGATCATCCAGTAGAGTATTTACTATCTGATCAAGCAAAGGCTCGATCCAGTTCCTGCGTAACAGGGACAGCGCTTTATCCCGGTTTCGTTCCAGCAGCCGGATTTTTTGGAGATAAAACGTGATTTCACTGCGCAGTACCTGCTCTGCCTGATCAATGGCCGTTCTCCGCTCCTTCGTTAAAGTCAGAATCTCCTCTTCAGTCAGTAATTTTCCGGATTCATCCAGAAACGTGAAAACCAGACGTCCTGATTCCCGCCGGATCACAAACTGCAATGTTTCAGCACAGGTATTCAATGCTTTGTAATGGCGGGCCTCTTCCAGTTGAAAATGTTTTTCAATATGCCCGGCCTCAGCTTTGAAGCCATCTCCACTCAGACGCTCTGGTATTTCCTGCCGCAAATGTTGTAGGAAGTGCTCAAGCTGTTCCTGCAGCCGGCTGCCCTGCCCTGCAGGCAGACGTAGTGCCAAAGGCTTCTCCGGTACATCGAAGTTATATACGTAGCACAAATCAGGCGGTATGGGCCTGCTGGCTGCCACCTCTATCATTGCCTGTCGCAACAGGGAAGATCTACCACTGCCTGTCTCGCCCAGCACGAAAAGATTATAGTCCGGCTGTTCCATTTTCAAACCGAAATAGGCTGCCTGCCGGGCCCGCTCCTGCCCGATCCAGGCAAGTGGTTGCCCGGTCAAATCGGATGTATCTGAAAAATCCAGTATGTCATGATTAATTGTCAGACTGAGTGCGCAGGGTTCCAATCTGGTAATTGGCATTTTTTAAATTACTCTCGATCAGAAAAAATTTATAAATTGCTGTTTTGCCCCGGAAACTGCAGTTAGAGATACTGGAATGTGTATCCGAGACATTACTTGACGGGACGCGACGCGGCTACATGATCCTTCTCTGTAACAGCAAACCATGCAGCCGGACAAGCTGCCCGGCGTATCGTCGGGTGTATGATGATCTCACCCGCCAGGTGGGTATAGAGTGAAGGTTGCAAGCTCATTCTCGTTACCCATCAGAGCTTCCAAAGCGATAGGCAATCAACCGTGATTTCCGGGTTTATAGATCGGTATACACCTCTGTAACAATACCTTGTGGAAATGACCAATAGAATTACACCCGGAGATCATCCGGTAAAATATGTCATTCAACGGGATAGGTCTCGTTCCCCGCACCCTGCGCAATCTTCTGCTGATCATAGTATTCGGGCACCCATTTTGCCAGCGCTGATCTGACTTCTTCATCATTCAATGCCGGCTGTCCGGAAAACCATTCCAGAAAGCAACTCAGCCATCGCCCATCAGTCGGGTGAGACTGCGTAGTGATACGAAGCTTTTCATGTAATGTCGGCAAGGTGCTTTCATTTTGACTTGCCAATTCTTCACACAGTTTTTCTCCGGGTCGCAGGCCAGTAAAAATGATTTTAATATCTTCTTCATTGAGGCCGGATAAACGAATCATGTCTTTTGCCAGATCGACGATCCTGACAGGCTCTCCCATATCCATGACAAAAATATCTCCGCTTACTCCCGTACCGCGCATGGCTCCTGCTTGCAGAACCAGCTGTGCTGCCTCCTGCAATGACATGAAATAACGGCTGATATCCGGATGAGTGACGGTAATCGGTCCTCCCTTCATGATCTGTTGTCTGAATTTGGGAATGACGCTGCCGGTACTGCCTAGAACGTTACCAAAGCGAACAATGACAAAATGAGTGTATATACCCTCCTGATTGTCGCGTTTAACAAACTGCTGCAATGTCTGGCAGACCATCTCCGCCAAACGTTTACTCGCCCCCATGATACTGGTGGGATTGACTGCTTTGTCCGTCGAAATCAGTACAAATTTTTCCACACCATGCTCAATGGCAGCCCGTGCCAGTGTATAAGTCCCCATGACATTGTTTTGTATGGCCTGCCACGCATTGTCATTTTCCATCAATGGAACATGCTTGTAGGCTGCAGCGTGAAATACAGCGGTTGGCTGATATTTACTGAATATCTGGGCGAGTCTGGCCTGATCCTTGACATCTCCGATCAGAAATACCATGGGGATCGCTGAAAAATCGACACGAAATTCTTCCTTGATGGTGTACAAAGAAAATTCATTGAGTTCCAGCATTACCAGCAACCCAGGTTTGAATGTCATGATCTGCCGGCATAACTCAGAACCAATCGACCCGCCGGCACCGGTAACCAGAATCACCTTTCCAGTCAGTAACTCATGTAATCCTTCCGTATCCAAGACGACTGGCGCACGACCAAGCAGATCAGCCAGCTCGATATTGCGTATCTGTGAAACAGTCATCCTGCCGCTGACCAGATCCACATAAGAAGGAACGGTCATGGGTTTTATACCTATTCTCGTGCAGATATCGAGTGCATGACGACGCAGACGCTGAGAAGCGGAAGGCATGGCAATAATGACATGGCTGACGTTCAATTTCTCCACCCATTCAGCCAGGTCATCTATCATACCCAAAACTTTTGCGCCACGAAGGCGGGTGCCCAGTTTATTCGGATTATCTGTCAGCAAACCCGCCACATGCCAGTCGCGACTGTTATTCAGTTCCTTAACAAGATTGACGGCAGTACTGCCTGAACCCAGCACGATCACGGATTGGCGCTCAGAATCTTTCAGACTGTATAAGCGCTGTTCTTTCCAGGAGCGGTAAGCAAAACGATTTCCCCCCATGATCAGCATCAGCAGCATCGGGGCGAGAAAAATCGTGGCACGTGGAACCAGATCAGGTGATCTGAGTATGAACAGGAGGAACGGTACCGTGATTGCGCCCAATATTACCGCTGCAAATATCCGTTTCAGATCAGGCAGGCTGGCATAGCGCCACAATCCGCGGTAAAGACCAAAAGAGTAGAAAATCCCTGCCTGTACCGGCAGGATCCATAACAGAACATGCCACAGGGATTGCTGGAATTCATCAGGAATCTCAAAATTGAAACGAAACAGATAAGCCAGCCACCAGGCAAGAATTATTGCCAGGAAATCATGTGTAAATGCAATTGCTGAACGAATCTGGGATTTAATCACAATCACTCTGCTGATTGCGAGAACGACTATCTTGATAATAGTCAAAAACTGTCATCATAATAAAATAAATCCCGCTCCATATTCCTGCCAGCCACACTTGCGTCATGATGTCCTGTCGGGTCAGCGACCATAGCGCACTTCCACCTGCCCCCAGCATGATTGCATAACCCAGCAATGCGGTATTACGATGCCCGAAACCGCTGCGCACCAACCGTTGATAATAGTGTTCGCAATGTGCCTGCCAGATCCGATCACCTCGCCACAGTCGTTTGATGAGCGTAACGGTTGCATCAGCAATGAAAGGAGAAAAGATCAGCAAGGGTAACCATAATGACCACGTGGCCTGCAGCCAGCCTAAAAATCCCTGTGCCGCCGCCAGAAACCCGAGCGAAATCGACCCTGTATCTCCCATGAATATTCGAGCCGGATAAAAATTAAACAGTAAAAAAGCTGCAGCGGCTGCCGCAATACAAAAATTGGCTGCTGCAAATGTAATATGCCCCGCCAGTACAGCGCCCACGCCATAACAACCGAAACCGATCACTGCCATGCCACCGGCCAGTCCATCCGACCCGTCCATGAAATTATATAAATTGATCATCCAAAGCATCGCCAGACCAACTCCGCATGCGATCACGCTCCCGTAAGGCACGTAGACCAGCGAAACAATAAATATCATAACAGCCACACTGTGAACCATCAGACGCAATGAAACCGACAGCCCCTTTACATCATCAGCCAGGGAAATGATTGCCAGTACAGTAGCTCCCGCCCACAATGCCCCGGGAACTGTATCAAGTAATAACCAGGACAGCATTATCCCGGTAATCATGCCAATACCCCCTGTGCGAGGGACAGGGGTATTGTGCAGTGACCGGGCATCAGGATAATCCAGCACTTTTGGGGCAGCAGTAGTACCTGCCAGCCAGAAAAGCATCAGGTATGCAGTAATGAATGCAACGAGCGGTGCCAGAACAAGTGGGGCATGCATGCAGAAAATCACAGGTAATAGAGAAGAGCGTTTTTAATCGCAGTATTTCTATTAAGCGGCAGTGGTTCTGCGATACAGTTCATTCTCAAATAACACATTATCTAAATATCGCAATCGTACCTGCAGGAAAAATCCCAATAACTACCATAAATTTATCCGGTAACTTCATCAGCATGCATGACAGCGAATTTTTCTCTTTTATAGATCGAGAAAATTCGCTGGTCTGGTCAGGAATTATTCATTTGCTGCTATGACGCCATGGGATTTTCCGCATAGTATTGATGAGCAGCAGACGACGCAGTCCCTCTTTCGACTTTTATACCCATATCCACCAATATATGTTCCAAGGCATCCAAACAGAACATTACGTTTTCCAGTTTACTGGAATTCCCCATTAATCCCAAACGCCATATTTTCCCTGCAAAATCACCCAGTCCGGCACCGATCTCCAGATTGTAATCAGCCAGCAGCCGGCGTCGCACTTCTTTTTCGTCCACGCCTGCGGGAACGTGCACTGAATTCAGCTGTGGCAGGCGATAGGGTTCAGCCACTACATACTCGATTCCGAGTGTTTTCAGGCCGGCTTTCAGCGCCTCGTGATTACGGCGATGCCTTGCCCAAGAGTGTTCCAGCCCCTCTTCATAGAGTATCACCAAGGATTCGTGCAGACCGTACAGTGAATTAGTCGGAGCGGTATGATGATAAGTACGGGAAGACCCCCAGTAACCAAGCAGTAAACTGATATCCATAAACCAGCTGTGTACTTTCTCAGTACGATTTCTGACCAGGTCTACCACTCTCTCGGAGAAGCTGACTGGCGAAAGCCCGGGTGGGCAGGATAAGCATTTCTGACTGCCCGAATAAATGGCATCAATATCCCATTCATCCATGTAAACAGGTGTTCCACCGAGGGAAGTTACCGTATCCATGATTGTGAGACAGCCATATTTTTTCGCAATCTCACTGAGTGCCCGGGCATCAGATTGAACACCAGTAGAAGTTTCAGCATGTACAAACGCCACAATTTTAGTATCCGGATTCTTTTTCAGGATATCTTCCACTTTCTGGGGATCCACCGGATCACCCCATTTATCCTCCACTACCACGGGGATTCCGCCGCAGCGTTCGACATTTTCGATCATACGTCCACCAAAAACACCATTTTTGCAAACGACCACCTTGTCTCCAGGTACGATCATATTGACAAAACACATTTCCATACCGACCGAACCGGGGCCCGATACAGGAAAAGTCAATAAATTTTTCGTCTGAAATACATATCTCAGTAAACCTTTCAGCTCTTCCATCATCTCGGTAAAAACCGGGTCGAGATGCCCCAGCGTTGGGCGTGCCAAGGCTGATAAAACTCGAGGATGCGTATCAGATGGTCCCGGACCCATCAAAATGCGTTGTGGCGGATAGAATGTGGTTATTTTTTTTTCCGGACGAAAGCTGTCAGTGGTGGTCATTGATATTCCTAAAAAATATGGATGAAGATATTGCCGGGAAAATCTCCGGGGCCTGAGTTCAGTTATTCTGCTTTTTAGTCCTGATTCCCGCGAATAACGTGAATTTCCAGAGATTCCCTTCGAGAATTGAAACAGGGATTCTATCAAGTGATCAGAAAATTTACTATCCGGCCGGCTCAAAATATAAAACGTTCAGCCGGATAAAATATTTGTGGATTGTCATTGTGATGAAATAGGAGAATTCGAATAACGGGTAAATCACGTTATTGCAAATCACAGGAAGAGAGGCAACCAGAAATAGCTACCCGGTTTGCAGTAAACGAAAATGACGCCAGAAACACAACAGCCATCCGGTTCCGTAATTCTATACCGGATGGCTTATTACTCGCAGGCCTTCCCTGTGACAGCTTCTGTTTGCCGTCTGGAAGAAGAATTGGAGACTATTTTCACTATATCTCTGCGCACTCAGTTGGTAATCAATGCTTGATAGCAGAAGTGCTCGCGGCGCCTTTTTCAGATACAGATGTAATAACCTGGCTGGGAATAGTCGAGGGCAACATCTCGGGTTTGTACTCCAAGGCAATTTCCAGTACCTGATCAATCCACTTTACCGGTTGAATGTTCAGTTTACTTTTGATGTTTCCCGGAATTTCACTCAGATCTTTGACGTTATCTTCCGGGATCAGGACGGTAGTAATTCCTCCGCGGTGAGCTGCAAGGAGTTTTTCCTTGAGCCCGCCGATCGGTAAAATCTCCCCTCTCAATGTAATTTCCCCGGTCATGGCAACTGATGCACGAACCGGGATACCAGTCAACGCAGATACCATCGACAGACAAATTCCAATTCCGGCACTTGGCCCATCCTTGGGTGTTGCACCTTCCGGCAGGTGGATATGAATATCATTTTTCAGGTAAAAATCATCCGCTATCCCTAAAACGGCAGAGCGACTGCGAACAACAGACAGTGCAGCTTGGATGGATTCCTGCATGACCTCGCCCAACTTACCGGTTGTAATGGTTTTTCCTTTACCCGGCAGCACGACTGCTTCTATTCTGAGCAGCTCCCCGCCTACCTCGGTCCAAGCCAGACCTGTAACCTGTCCCACCTGATTTTTTTCATCGGCCATACCATAAACATAACGGCGCACTCCCAAGTATTTTTCCAGGTTGCGGGAATTGACTATAACCCTGCCTTTGTTTCCCTTGATCAGCAGTGCTTTGACAACCTTGCGGCAGATCCTGGATACCTCTCTTTCCATCGAACGCACCCCTGCCTCTCGGGTATAGTAGCGAACGATATCACGCAATGCAGATTCGGAAACAGATAACTCTTCTTCTTTAAGTCCATGATTTTTCATTTGTTTAGGAAGAAGATAACGCTTGGCGATATTCAGCTTTTCATCTTCAGTATAGCCTGACAGCCGGATAACCTCCATTCTGTCCAGTAATGCCGGAGGAATATTCAGGGTATTTGCAGTAGCAACAAACATAACATCCGACAAATCGTACTCAACCTCTATGTAATGATCGACAAATGTATTGTTCTGTTCCGGATCAAGTACCTCCAGCAATGCCGATGAAGGGTCACCCCGAAAATCCATCCCCATTTTGTCTACTTCATCCAGCAGGAACAGCGGATTCCTGACGCCGACTTTTGTCATGCTTTGTAAAATCTTCCCGGGCATAGAACCGATATAAGTCCGGCGATGCCCCCGAATTTCCGCTTCATCCCGCATTCCCCCGAGAGACATGCGGACAAATTTGCGATTGGTAGCTCGCGCTATGGACCGCCCCAGAGAAGTTTTACCCACCCCTGGCGGACCCACAAGACAAAGTATAGGAGCTTTGGATTTAGCTACTCTCTGTTGTACAGCCAGATATTCAACGATTCTCTCCTTGACTTTTTCCAGTCCGTAATGATCTGCATCAAGGACTGTCTCAGCTACGCTCAATTCTTTACTGATTTTAGTCTTTTGTTTCCATGGCAATGCGACCAATGTATCGATATAATTTCTTACAACCGTTGCCTCTGCCGACATGGGAGACATCAGGCGTAATTTCTTAAGCTCTGACTCAGCTTTAGCAAGCGCTTCCCGAGGTAAAGAAGCAGCTCTTATTTTTCTTTCGATTTCTTCCAGATCAGCGCCTTCTTCACCTTCCCCCAATTCCTTCTGAATGGCTTTAACCTGTTCATTCAGATAATAATCTCGCTGGCTTTTTTCCATCTGGCGCTTGACTCTGCCGCGAATGCGTTTCTCTACCTGAAGGATATCGAGCTCAGCTTCCAACAATCCCAGCAAACGTTCCAGCCGATGTTGAATATCAAAAGTCTCCAGGATTTCCTGTTTTTGCTCCAGTCTTAACGGAAGATAGGCAGCAATCGTATCAGCCAGACGCCCGGCCTCATCAATTCCTGTCAAAGAAGCAAGAATTTCAGAAGGGATTTTTTTGTTCAGCTTGACGTATTGATCAAATTGAGAAAGCAGCGCACGCCGCAAAGCTTCTATTTCTGACGTATCAATTTCATCAATTGGAATCTGAACCGCCTTACCGGAGAAACAAGATTCTGAATCATTAAAGGATTCTATTTTTGCCCGATAATTTCCTTCCACCAGTACTTTTACTGTGCCATCAGGCAGTTTCAGCATCTGGAGAATACTTGAAACGCAGCAGACTCTGTAAAGATCCTGAGGAGCAGGATCGTCCTTAGCCGCTGATTTCTGCGATACCAGCAGAATATTTTTTCCAGTCTCTGTTGCAATTTCCAAAGCTTTAATAGATTTCGGCCGTCCCACAAACAATGGAATAACCATATGCGGGAAAACCACTACATCACGCAGTGGCAGCAAGGGCAAATCCAGCTCACTTGATTCTTCGTTAATAATATCTGATGTCATGTCTTTTACCCCCTGCAGGGAATACGAATAAACTCAAGTTATGGTGTTGCTTTGAAAAAAAACAAGCTGTAAAACAGCTTGTTCAAAAAACGGATTTGATTTGTATTTACTTCGAGCTTCTGGCCAATTTTGGTTTTTCTGTATAAATTATGATCGGCTGGAGATCATCGTTTGTAGCCGACCCGCTTTCTATCACTACTTTCGACACATTTTCGATGGAAGGCAGGTCATACATGATATCCAGTAATGTTTCCTCCAGAACAGAACGTAATCCACGTGCTCCGGTTTTTCGTGCCAGTGCTTTTCTGGCGATAGCTGCAAGTGCCTGTTCGCGAAATTCCAGCTCGACGCCCCCCTCCATACTGAATAGCTTGCAATACTGTTTGACCAGCGCATTTTTGGGTTCAACCAGAATCTGGATTAACGCAGTCTCATTCAGTTCACTTAACGTTGCCACAACCGGCAGACGCCCGACAAACTCCGGAATCAGACCATATTTGATCAAATCCTCGGGCTCGATATCTTTCAGTATCTTGCTCAGTTCCTTGCGATCGTTCTGGTTGGTAACATCTGCCCCAAAACCTATGCCGCTTTTTTCTGAACGCGCCCGTATAATTTTATCGATACCATCAAATGCTCCCCCACAAATAAACAAAATATTTGTAGTATCGATCTGTATGAATTCCTGATTAGGGTGTTTGCGCCCCCCCTGAGGAGGTACCAGAGCGGTCGTTCCCTCAATTAATTTGAGTAGTGCCTGTTGTACACCCTCTCCTGAAACATCCCGCGTAATGGAAGGATTATCTGATTTACGGGAAATTTTATCTATTTCGTCAATATAAACGATTCCACGCTGTGCTTTTTCGACATCATGGTTACATTTTTGCAGCAGTTTCTGAATGATGTTCTCTACATCTTCGCCAACATACCCCGCTTCTGTCAATGTCGTTGCATCAGCAATGACGAACGGTACATCAAGCAATTTCGCGAGGGTCTGTGCGAGCAGCGTTTTACCAGATCCGGTCGGGCCAATCAGCAGAATATTGCTCTTGGCAAGCTCAATATCATCGCTGTCATTAAGTTTTGACAGATTCCTCAGTCGTTTGTAGTGATTGTAAACAGCGACAGACAATATTTTTTTTGCCGATTCCTGTCCGATGACATACTGATCCAGAGTCTGGCGTATTTCATGAGGCGTCGGCAGACTGGTCTTGGATAGCTTGGCTGTTTCATTAACCTGCATTTCCTCACGGATGATGTCGTTACAAAGGTCAATACACTCATCACAAATGAATACAGAAGGCCCCGCAATCAGCTTTCTGACCTCCCGCTGACTTTTCCCGCAAAAAGAGCAGTATAAAAGTTTTTCATCACTTGTTTTCTCGGACATCACTTCACCCCGCAATTATCGAACGAACATTGCATGTTAAAAATCCAGCTCGGGTAATTCAGTTTATTCCCGTTTCATTTCCCTGCTGGTTAGTACTGTATCTACCAGACCATATTTCACTGCAGCTTCCGCGCTGAGAAAGTTATCACGATCGGTATCTTTCTCAATTGCTTTTACAGTTTGACCGGTATGTCTGGCCAAGATTTCGTTTAATCGGCTTTTCAGCACCAGAATCTCTTTGGCATGTATTTCTATATCTGATGCCTGACCTTGAAATCCACCCATCGGCTGATGAATCATGACCCGCGAATTAGGCAGACAAAAACGTTTACCACTAGCACCGGCGGTCAGCAGCAAAGCACCCATACTGGCCGCCTGACCCACACATAGTGTGCTAACGTCCGGCTTGATGAATTGCATCGTGTCATAAACCGCCAGTCCCGCAGTCACCAGCCCTCCCGGAGAATTGATATAAAGGAAAATATCTTTATCTGAATTTTCAGATTCCAGAAACAAAAGCTGCGCAATTATCAGATTAGCCGATACCTCTGTGACCGGACCCACCAGAAAAACGATTCTTTCCCTCAGTAGTCTCGAATAAATGTCATAAGCACGTTCCCCCCGACCGCTGGTCTCTATTACCATGGGAATCAGGCCCAATCCGGTGGTATTCAATTCGTTTTCTCCTGATCAAACATTAGAAACATCAGAATAACCCATCAGTTCCTCAAAGGTAATATCCTGGTCAACAATCTGGGCTTTTTCCAATATCCACGACACGACATTATCCTCAAGTATCAAAGGCTCAATTTCCTTAAGCCGTTCAGGTGAAGCATAATGCCATTTGACAATCTGTTCAGGATTTTCATAACTTTGAGCATGTTCTTCAATATAATGCCTGACCTGATCCGGTTTGGCACTCAATCCATGGGTCTCAATCAGCTTGCCCAGAATGAGCCCCAGTTTGACGCGCCGCTCAGCTTTTTCCTGAAACATTTCTCTGGGCAAATCTAAAGGCTTACGAAGACTATGTGTTGCCTGCGCATCGCGCATTTCTTTGATCAGTCGGTCTATTTCCTGCTGAACCAGAACTCTGGGGGCCTGGATTGACACTTTATCCAGCAGAGATTGCATGATTTGTTCCTTGAGTCTTATACGGATACGCTGAGTAATTTCACGCTGGAGATTAGCCTGGATTTCAGCGCGCATTTTCTCCACATCCCCATCCTCAATGCCCAGTGATCTGGCAAACTCAGCATCTATCTCTGGCAATTCCGGTACTTCAAGTTTATTGAGGGTAATTGTAAAGGTCACTTTTTCCCCCGCCACATCCTGACCCGGGTAATCATCAGGAAAAGTCATATCGAATGTTTTTTCCTCTCCTGCACTCATACCGAGGATTGATGCCTCAAAATCCTCCAGGAGATGTCTATTGCCAATGATGAAACTATAATCACTTGCCTGACCGCCGGCAAAATCCTTTCCATCAAGAATTCCCCGGTAATCGATATTGACCCGGTCACCAGACTGTGCCGGGCGGTCTGCCGACACATAGTCCGCCCGCTGTTTGCGCAGAACCTCCAGCGTTTTCTGAATTTCTGTTTCTCCGATCTGTAAAACAGGCTTATGAACTGTAATCGATTCCAGATTTTCAGGTTCGAACTCAGGATAGATTTCAAAGGTTACACTAAATTCGTAGTCTGAACCATTCTCTCCGAAACTTCTGGCCTCAAAATTTGGCAGGCCTGCGACACGCAGATTCTCTTTTTTGACAGTCTCATTGAATTGCTTTTGCAGCAGCTCTCCCAGAACTTCCTGCTGGATTTGCTGACCGTATTGCTGGGTTACGATTTTCAATGGCACTTTTCCGGGGCGAAACCCTTGTATCTTTACCTTCGGCGCTAGACGCTTTAAACGCTCGCCCACTTCAGTCTCGACTTTTTCCCGGGGCACGGAAAGTTCAACGTTGCGCTCCAGTGGATTGGAGGTTTCCACTTGTGTCTGCATCTGTTTTCCTGAACTGATATAAAAATTAAATAAGTAATAGTATAATCATACTGCTAAATGAGCTCTCATCGAAACACTTCTGTGGTGCGAAAGGGGGGACTCGAACCCCCACGCCTCCTCGGCGCCAGAACCTAAATCTGGTGCGTCTACCAATTTCGCCACTTTCGCGCGCCGGGTCCTTTCACCTGAAAATCCCAGCATTTTAAGAACTGGAAACCTGCTTATCTGTTCTTAAAGTTACAGAAAAACCGGTTTTACAGCCCGCCACACGATCGCTTTCTTCGATTAATTATACCTTCTTCCCCAAGAGGGTGTCTCAGCTTTCCTTTTTATCCTATGATATTTCCTCCTGGCAAAAAAAGGTCTGACCAGTCACCCCGGTACTGTCTGGCCCCATTAAATAGAGATAAGTTTTCATCAAATCGACCGGTTGAGGCAATAAACGATTATTACTGCCGGGATGAGTTTTGATTCGCTGTGGCGAATCAACAGGGCCGGGAATCAATGCATTAATCCGTAAATTCGGATACATCTCCCATTCTTCGGACTGAATCTTGACCAGCGCCTCTACCCCTGCTTTAGCAATCGCGAAAGCACCCCAATAGGCTGCAGGCACTCGGCCATGCGTATCCCCTGTCATAATAATGCTGGCATCAGGGGAAGCCTGGAGTAACGGCAAACAGATACGGGTCAGTGCGGCAGGTGCCAGCAAGTTGACCTGCATGATGGTTTTCCAGTGTTCGAATGTATGAAACACCAGAGGCATGGCACCGTATGTCCAGACCGCATTATGCAGAATACCGTCCAGCCTGCCTACCTGAGAAGTAATTGCTTCAGCCAGCGCAGTAATACTCGCATCAGTCGCCTGTTCAAGATCGAAAGGCAAAATAATCGCAGGCTCTCTGCCTAATGCTTCGATTTCATCGTATACACGTTCCAGTTTTTTGACTTTACGACCATGGAGAATAACGGTAGCACCATGTTTTGCATAAGTTAGAGCCGCGGTACGTCCTATCCCCTGCCCTGCCCCCGTCACCAGGATGACACGGTCTTTAAGAAGATCCTGGCCGGCCAGGTAAGTTTTCAGAGTGTCCAGTCTCACTTGTCACAATCCATTTAGCACACCAATAAAACTAAAAACCACAACGAACCGGCATACAGGAGGGCCGGTCGTTGTGGTTTGTGATTACGAAAACGGGCTGGCGGGTTACATATCCATACCGCCCATACCACCCATACCACCCATACCACCCATACCGGCTCCTGCTCCACCTGAATCTTCTTTCGGAAGCTCTGCAACCATTGCGTCAGTTGTCAGAATCAGCCCTGCGATCGAGGCAGCATTTTGTAAAGCCGATCTGGTTACTTTAGTGGGATCCAGGACACCCATGGCAACCAGATCACCATATTCGCCTGTGGCAGCATTGTAACCAAAGTTACCCTCGCCATCCTTTACTTTATTAACGACCACTGAAGCCTCGTCTCCACAATTGGTCACGATCTGACGCAGCGGTTCTTCCAGTGCACGCAGAACGATCTTGGTACCAGCATTCTGATCGTAGTTATCGCCTTTGACAGTCCCGACAGCCTTCAGGGTACGCAGCAGAGCAACGCCGCCACCTGGAACAATACCTTCTTCCACTGCTGCACGTGTTGCATGCAAGGCATCTTCAACGCGTGCTTTCTTCTCTTTCATCTCCACTTCAGTAGCGGCACCGACCTTGATCAGGGCTACCCCTCCAGCCAGTTTGGCAACACGTTCCTGAAGTTTCTCACGATCATAGTCGCTGGTGGCTTCTTCAATCTGGGCACGAATCTGTGCAACCCGTCCTTCAATGGCTTTAGCATCACCGGCACCATCAATAATAGTAGTGTTTTCCTTACCGACTTCAATGCGCTTGGCCTGTCCCAAATCTTCGAGTTTGGCTTTTTCCAGGGATAAGCCGACTTCTTCGGCAATTACAGTACCCCCCGTCAGAATTGCAATATCTTCCAGCATTGCCTTGCGACGGTCACCGAAACCAGGGGCTTTGACTGCACAGGTTTTGAGGATGCCGCGAATATTATTCACAACCAAAGTAGCCAGTGCTTCGCCATCCACATCCTCGGCGATGATCAGCAACGGTTTTCCAGCTTTTGCCACCTGCTCCAGAATCGGCAGAAGATCACGGATATTAGATATTTTCTTGTCATGCAACAGCACGAAAGGATTTTCAAGTGCTGCAATTTGTTTGTCTGCACTGCTGACAAAATAAGGAGAGAGATAGCCCCGATCAAATTGCATCCCTTCCACCACATCCAGCTCATTTTGCAGGCCAGACCCGTCTTCGACGGTAATTACCCCTTCTTTTCCAACCTTATCCATTGCTCCGGCAATGATTTCACCGATCTCTGTATCCGAATTGGCAGAAATGCTACCAACCTGAGCAATTTCTTTGCTTGTGGAACAGGGTTTGGAAAGTTTTTTCAATTCCTCAACCGCTGCAATTACTGCCTTATCGATACCACGCTTCAAATCCATCGGATTCATGCCTGCAGCGACAAAACGCATACCTTCTCTAACGATGGATTGTGCCAGTACAGTCGCTGTCGTCGTGCCATCACCCGCTGTATCCGAAGTTTTGCTCGCGACTTCCTTGACCATCTGGGCTCCCATATTTTCGAACTTGTCCTTCAGCTCGATCTCTTTGGCAACCGATACACCATCCTTGGTAATCGTAGGAGCGCCATATGAACGTTCCAGTACAACGTTGCGCCCCTTGGGGCCCAACGTTACTTTAACTGCATCCGCCAGTACATTAACACCATTAATCACGGCGTGACGTGCTGCATCACCAAATCTTACTTCTTTCGCTGCCATATTTTTCTCCTGCTTTCAGTTGGTTATTCAACGATCAATTAACCTTCAATCACACCCATGATGTCTTCTTCACGCATCACCAGAAATTCTTCACCTTTGACTTTCACAGCCTGACCGGCATATTTACCAAAAAGTACTTTGTCTCCGACTTTGACTTCCAGTGCCCGAATCTTGCCGTCATCACCAGCTTTTCCTTTGCCTACGGCGATAATTTCCCCTTGATCCGGCTTTTCTGCGGCGGTATCGGGAATTACGATTCCGGAGGCTGTCTTGCGTTCTTCTTCCAATCGCTTGACAATTACACGGTCATGCAGCGGGCGGATATTCATAGTCCTTTCTCCTACAATGATTAACAAAAATGGTAAGAAATCTGATCATCTGATCCAATGAATTACAGCCGCCATCAGATACATGAAACAAATTATCAGCACTCAATGATGGCGAGTGCTAATAATAAAGGCTGTCATGGAGAATTTCAAGTCTGTGGACGCTCAAAAATGTGATGTATAGACAGGCACACTGCGGCCAAATATCGGATTTCCATATTTTTTAAAGGAGCGGCCGGGAGATACCTGCCCCTTATATTATAAATACTCATGCAAATTACTTTTCTGGGCGGAGCCGGGGAGGTTACCGGATCCTGTTATCTGATTGAGACCACCGATATACGTTTCCTGGTGGACTGTGGCATGTTTCAAGGGGGGCGAAGTGCAGATTATAAAAACCGTACCGCCCTTAACTTTCACCCTGAATCGATTGATTTCGTTTTGCTGACACATGCACATATTGATCATTCCGGGCTGCTGCCGCGTCTGAGTACCCTGGGATTCAAGGGGCCTGTCTATATGACTTGGGCTACTACCGATCTGCTCTCAGTCATCCTGAGAGACAGCGCGTACATTCAGGAAAAAGAAGCCGAATGGCGCAATAAAACACTGTTACGTAAAAAACGCCGGCTGGATTACGAAAATGTACCACTTTATACCATCGCACAAGCCGAAGCATTTCTCAAACAAATGCGAGGCGTGGACTACGATGAAATCTGCGTGCCGCATACTTCGGTACACTGCCGGTTTCGTGACGCAGGGCATATCCTCGGATCCGCCATTATTGAAGCATGGGTAAAAGCAGGTTCACAGCAGAAAAAACTGGTCTTCTCGGGAGATCTGGGACAACCGGGTCATCCTATCGTCCGTGATCCGACACTTATCAAAGAAGCAGATTTTCTGCTGGTCGAATCCACTTACGGGAATCGCTGTCATCGCAGCATGCAGGATACCCGCGATGAACTGGTACAAATCGTTCAGGATACGCTGGTACGAGGACGCGGTAATATCATCGTCCCGGCTTTTACCGTAGGACGCACTCAGGATCTGTTATTTCTGCTGGCCGATCTTCAACGCCAGGGCCGGCTGGAGGCTATGGATATTTATGTGGATTCCCCCATGGCATTAGCTGCCACAGAAATTACACTCCGACACGATCAGCTACTTGATAGAGAAACCATTGATACGCTGGCATGGTTCAATCAGAATAACGAAAATCTGCGGATCCATTTTGTGCAGGAAGTAGAGGATTCAATCAGACTCAATCATATACAACACGGTGCAATTATCATTTCCGCCAGTGGAATGTGTGAGGCCGGACGGATCAAGTATCATTTGAAATACAATCTGTCTCGACCAGAATGCAGTATTCTGATTACTGGTTTTCAGGCTGCAGGAACACTGGGACGCAGGCTGGTGGATGGTGCTAAAAGTGTTCGTATTTTTGGGGAAGAAATTATTGTACGTGCATCAATCCATACCGTCGGTGGGCTTTCTGCTCACGCAGACCAGCAAAACCTGCTCGACTGGTTGAAAGGATTCAATCAGGCACCGCGAAAAACATTTGTTGTCCATGGTGAACCTGCTAATGCCGAAGCGCTCGCACAGGCAATCCGTCAGGAATTGCAGTGGCCAGTAAGCATTCCCCAGCGGATGACATCCGAACAGCTGGACTGATTCCACTCCCGGTAGAAAATGGAATCAGAAAATATCATCAGCTGTCAATCATTTCATTTGGTCTTACTGTTCGCTAAAATGAAATCCGCCAGACGTTCTGCAGGCCCACCCGTAATATTAGGAAAAGCGGTCATCCTCATACTCCCTTTCTGCACTTTCTCAATGACAGCTTCCTTCGTAGTCATTCCACTACTCAGGATCATTACACTGCCATCCGTTTCAGGTTTATGACACTTGGTACAATTTGCATAAAAAATATCCTCTCCACTGGCATTTTCCGGTGGTGTATAAGGATCAGTCCTCGCACATCCCATCAACGCAAAAATCGCCAGTAACCCAATCACTCTCTTCATTTTTATCTCCATTAAACAAGAATGGACATTATATCTTCTATTAGCTGGTGTTAAGTCATTGCCGCAAAAATACGTTGGTTGAGGATATGTGGCTTCTTGCTATGCTGGCGCAAGAGCCTGTTCAAAAGGAAAAATGAGAGAATCTGAATGACTGTAGATAAATTATGCTCTCACGAATCAATACGTACTGAGTGTGTAAAAATACAGAGTTATTTCAGACAATCCTTAACGATTCACCGGGAAATGCGGAGCCTTGCCAGACGTGCCAGTTCAAAATGTATGAAGGCCAGAGCAGTCAATGTTGGGGCGAAAAAATTCAAAAACGGAACAAATTGCAGCAAACCTGTCAGGAAACCCAGACTCCAGCGCGATACACTATCCATGGATAACAGCCTGTTCAGTTCAGATTTGTCTGCATGATCAGAAAGAGCGTCATAGAAAAACAGTCGCTGATTTAAATAAGCGGCCGCCAGCAAAGGTACCAGCAGACCGATTCCGGTAAACCATAGCGGAATAGTCACCACCCAGATCATAATGAAAACCACGATAGCCACAATAATATTCCGCATACTGCCGGCAATCGTCCCTCCCTGTACCCGGGCCAGATCGGGATAGTAGCGTTTCGCCACAAAATTGACCAGCGCCGGCATAGCAAACAATGCCGTAATCACCAGGCTGGTGATGATTGTTAATGCCATGAAAATGATCAGATTAACGATGGTTTCCACCCCCTCGGCAATGGATTGCAGCTGTGAAGTTTCCAGCCAGTCCTGGAGCCTGTCTACTGGGATGACCGTCAGCATCCAGCCGGACAAAGGTGTCCAGAAAAGCATTCCAATCAATCCCCAGAATAAGGCAGATACCAGTAGCGGCCAGCTCCATATCCACAACATTCGGGGATTGAAAAGGTTGATCGATGCTCGCGAAAGGGCAATAAACAGTCCCGACATCAAAAATTCCTCGTGGCAAACATTGAAAATTCATAACTCAACGCAAAGATTATCTTGGAATCCCGGTGAATGACCAAGATGACACAACATATATTCTATATTCGCAAAAATGTCATGCGTACCAATGCCGGGTTGAAGCGATAATCGCGCAGGCACGAAACCTTTATCAGAGAAAACAGCCTAACCGGGGATGTAAAGACAGCATATAATCTTGAAACTGTACCACGAGCATGAGGAATGATGGATGAAAAAGACCGGCTGGTTTTGTCTATCTCTGATTTTGAGCGGAATGGCATGGAGCGATATTTCATGGGGCCGTGATCACAGGCATGGCCATGGTTATTTTGCCGGCAAACAAAATTTTTCCTTTGGCGCCGGGTATCGCACAGGCTCTTTCGGGCATTATAATCGTTTCGGTCACCGTGGTCGCACCGTTGGATTTTACGGAAGTTTTGGTTACGGACGACCTTTCCCCTATTACGGAAGGCCTTTCTACCGTCCCCGTCATTACGGTTATTTTAGCAGCCGCTTTTACGGACCTGCCTATTATCCTCCCCTGTATTCGCCAGTAGTGGTGGTTCCTGCTACTCCCCCCGTCTATATCCAGCAGCCGCAACCGGTTCAGCCAGCTCCTCCTGCTGCTTCAGTCATTACGACAACTCATTACTGGCATTATTGTGAAGATCCCGCCGGTTATTATCCGGAAGTTGAAAGCTGTCCAGGTGGCTGGATACAGGTTCCCCCAGACCCGCTCAATGATGCAGGAGAATGAAATGCAATATTTTTTGAGACTGATTGTTTTTTCAACCGCAGCTTTGCTGGCAGCCTGCGTGCATGTCCCAACCGGACCGAGTGTCATGGTACTGCCGGGTAACAGCAAAAACTTTGATCAGTTTAGAAGTGATGACTATTTATGCCGTCAGTTTGCCAGCCAGCAGACCGATTTCCAGACTCCCAAGCAAACCGGCATCTCCAGTGGCATGGAAAGTGCTGCTCTTGCCACTGCCATCGGTGCCGCTGCAGGTGCAGCATTTGGTGGCGGACGTGGTGCTGCCATCGGTGCAGGGGCCGGCCTGTTGGGAGGCGGCCTAGCGGGAAGCAGCACCGCGCAGTCGTCAAGTTCCCTCAGCCAGGAACGGTACGATATTGCCTATATTCAATGCATGTATGCCAATGGCCATCGTGTTCCAGTTTCTGCCCGATTCACTGAAGGATTAAGTGGTGGTACAAACCAGGGCGTTTCTCCCGTCCCTTCCCCTTCAAATAGAAATATACCACCACCGCCTCCGGGAAATCCCCCCCCTCCCCCTCCTTACTGAGATTGAGACAGAGTTGGAAAAATTCGCTTTACTAATTGATTTTATGGTGTAAAATAAGTGTATAGAAGATTGCATAATTGATACGCATCATAGCGATTTCAATTCCGGTCGGAAACCGGGGATTTTCTCATTGTGTCTTACACATCGTTTTTTGACTTTTAATAAAGGAGAAACACATGGCATCAAAAGCTGTTTTTTATCATGCGGGCTGTCCTGTCTGTGTATCTGCTGAACAGGCTGTCGCCAATGCTATTGACCCTTCAAAATATGAAGTCGAGAATGTGCACTTGGGTACGGATAAATCCCGTATCAGTGAAGCTGAAAATGCCGGCGTAAAATCAGTTCCTGCCCTGGTCATCGATGGTGCTGCATTCCATATTAATTTTGGTGCCAGTATCGCTGATCTGAAATAATAATAATTAATTTATCTGACAAGCAGCCGGTTCTTTCGTTACTGCTTGTTTCCTAAAGGGGCTAACGCCCCTTTTTAGTTTTCATTCCGCTATTTGGAATATTCCAGTACAGCAGCAAAAAAGCCGTCAGTGTTATGGTGAAGCGGTGAAAGTTGCAGAAATTCTCCCGTATCTGGCAAAGAAATATTTTGTTGTGCGAGCAGTTCCCCGCAATGCAGGATGGAAAAATGCGGATGCTTGGACAGGAAGCTCTCGACAATCTGTTGATTCTCTTCCGGCAGCAGGCTACAGGTAGCGTAGAGCAGTCGTCCACCGGGTTTGAGAAGTTTGGCGGCGGCGGTGAGAATGGCTGTCTGCTTTTTTCTCAGCTCCTCAATACTTTCCGGAGTCTGGCGCCATTTCAAATCCGGATTACGACGTAATGTACCAAGTCCACTGCAGGGTGCATCGACCATCACTCGATTAATTTTCCCTGACAAACGTTTCAGTTTTATATCCCGCTCACTGTCGATTCGCTGTGGATGAACGTTGGATAAACCAGAGCGTTTGAGCCGGGGTTTAAAATTATTGAGTCGTTTCTCGGAAATATCAAAAGCATACAGGCGCCCGCGGGAATGCATTAAGGCACCAAGCAGTAATGCCTTGCCCCCGGCGCCTGCACAGAAATCCACCACCATTTCCCCTCGTTTCGGTGAGAGCAGAAAACCCAGAATCTGGCTACCTTCATCCTGCACTTCAATTTTACCCGAGAGAAACAGTGCATGCCGGTTAATTGCCGGCTTCCCTGTCAGACGAATCCCAACCGGAGAAAAAGGGGTAGGCTGTGCTCCGATTCCTTCCTGATTCAACACAGCAAGTACCTCCTCACGCTTTGCGAGCAGACTGTTGACACGTATGTCCAGCGGTGCAGGCTGTTGCAGCGCCTGCCCAAGATGAAGAATATCCTCATCTGAACAGAATCGGCGCAGCTTCTCCACTAACCATTCCGGAAACTCCGCGCGGATGGAAAGTGATTGTTCTTCCAGTGCAATTGCCTTGATGTGTCGGAGCCATTTACCTTCTGTTTCCCGGATGAGCGGCATCATCTCGCGCAGATTCATTCCCTGAAACCTGGCCAAATAGGCCAGTACCAGTTCACGCGCAGTCGCTCTCCCGGCCAGTTTTTCCAGAAAAAAGCGATGACGCAAAACCCCGAATACGGTTTCCGCGATCATTGCCCGGTCATTTTGCCCCAGTCGCGGATGATCCCGAAAAAACTGATGCAGCAGGGCATCTGCCGGAGCCTGCAAAGGTAATATTTTGCGCAGGGCCGTTACCAGCAGATCCAGTCGTTCAGAGGTCAGTCTCATCGACAGATCAAATGAATCATTGGGCAAAATCGTCAGATGTATAGTCTATTTTTGTAACAATCTGATCAACTTCCAGACCGTTTTTCTCCGTCGTAATGATACGTACCGGCAGCAGATGATGCTCTGTTGCAAGCCAGATTTTTTTTCTGAACGGATCACTCTGTTCCTGCTGTTTTGTAAGCACGACCGTTTCAAGCGTACCTATCGGTGTATCCAGGGTTTCCCGGGTAACCGCATAACGTGCCGTGTACAGCTGACGATAATCGGTTTCATGGATGATCAACCCTGGTGGCGAGGGCGGAACAAATGCAAATTGATAAGAAAGACTTAATTCATCCAAGGTTCCGACAGGCAGCGTTTCGGTCATTTCCCGGCCCTTGCGTCGATATATGATGCGTTTTCCATCCCAGTCGAATTCAGCTTCACGCGCCGGTTTATTACCGCGCTGATCGGTAAAGTTTAAAGGCTGCAGGCCGTGCGGGCCGATTGTACCCTGACTATGGCGAAGAATACTGCCCCGTTTGATGAGACTGAGAAATCCGGTAGCTGAAATTTCACTGGTGATAACATAGTATCGAATACCATTTTCTTTCCGGATGTGCAAGGTTTCATGCGCCTTGCCCTGACCAATACGTCCATTAAGCGTATATTCAATATCGACCCGGGGAGGCAGATTACTAGCAAGGGCAATACTGGCCATCCAGTAAAATATAATTGCGAATATTGCTGCAAATCTCATGGCTCGATTCCGGGTGAATATAAAACCTCCTGTCCATAATCGGTTCCCTCTGCTTCGATTTCGACCTGGTCATCAGCCAGCGTCAATCGTCCCTGCAGAAACCAGCGTACGGCCTGAGGGTAAATCCGGTGTTCCTGTACCAGTACTCTGGCAGCCAGCGTTTCGTGGGTATCACCAACCAGAACCGGTACTGCAGCCTGAATGATGGCCGGCCCGTGATCAAGTTGCGGTGTCACGAAATGAACCGTACAACCGTGAATTTTGATTCTTTCCTGTAGTGCCCGGATATGCGTATTGAGGCCAGGAAAAGCCGGAAGCAAAGAAGGATGAATGTTGACTAACTTTCCCCGATAATGGTTCACAAACCGGTCAGAAAGAATACGCATAAAGCCCGCCAGGGCGATCAGGTCGGGCTGATGGGCATCAATTGCTTCTGCCAGCACTGTATCAAAAGCCTCCCGGCTGGGAAAGGCGCGATGATCGATCACTTGAACAGGAATGCCGCGTGTGCGGGCAAATTTCAGCCCTTCTGCAGCAGGGTTATTACTGATGACAGTAATGGGGCCGGCGGGCAGATCAGCCTCCAGCAACGCCTGCATATTGCTGCCCCGACCGGAGATCAGGATGACCAGTGATTTCATGGGTCCTTCTTTCAGGCAATTACAATCGGCGGTGTTCCTGGCTCACGCTGCCTGATTTTACCGATCTGCCACACCGTTTCACCGCTCGCATGCAAAATTTCAACAGCAGCCTGTATATATTCCGGAGCTATGACCGCTACCATACCGATTCCACAATTGAAAACCCGCAACATTTCTTCATCCGCCACATTGCCGTGTTGCTGCAGCCAATCGAACAAGGGGGGGCGTATCCAGGCATGACGGTCAATCTGTGCCATGACGTTACCTGGCAGAATACGTGGAGTATTTTCCAGCAATCCGCCACCTGTAATATGGGCCAGCCCCTTGACAGGCAGTGCTTTTATAAGCGCCAGCAATGATTTTGCATAAATACGGGTAGGGGCCAGGAGAGCATTCAGGAGCCCGGTTTCGCCAAGTCTGGTATCGGCGTCCACTGCCTGACGAGCCAGTATCGTGCGAATCAGCGAAAATCCATTCGCATGCGGACCGCTCGATGCGATGCCCAATATGCAATCATTTGCTTCGATACCGGAACCATTGATGATCTGGTCTTTTTCCACCACACCGACAGCGAAGCCTGCCAGATCATACTCGCCTTCCGGATACATACCGGGCATTTCCGCTGTCTCTCCACCGATCAACGCACAGCCTGCCTGCTCGCACCCTTGCGCGACACCCTGAATCACCTGGGCGGCAGTTTCCACCTCCAGCTTGCCGCAGGCAAAGTAATCCAGGAAAAACAGAGGTTCCGCACCCTGCACCAGAATATCGTTCACACTCATGGCGACCAGATCAATGCCGACCGTTACATGTCGTTGATACTGAAACGCAAGTTTGAGTTTAGTCCCCACTCCGTCTGTCCCGGATACCAATACCGGCTGTCGATATCTTCCCGGTACTTCGAAGAGAGCACCAAACCCTCCGATTCCGCCCAGTGCTTCCGGGCGCAGTGTACGTTGTGCAAAAGGCTTGATTTTTTCCACCAGGCGGTTTCCCGCATCCATATCGACGCCGGAGTCGCGGTAGGAAATGGGAGTTGTAGCCGGATTTGACGGATTGGATGCAGTCAAGTTGAGTTCTCGCAGAGTTAAAGCTAGAGTGCGGTATTTAAGGCACGAATTCTACCTTAAATGGACAGTAAACACTTCTCCGATTCCCGTTTCTTCTGGTGTCTGATCATTACAGTCATTATCGGCGGGCTGATTTATCTGCTCAGACCCATTCTTACCCCGTTCTTACTGGCGGCGGCCATTGCCTATATCTGTAATCCACTGGTGACCTGGCTTGCCGACAGAAAAATCCCCCGCACGCTAAGTACTATCTTTGTCATGCTCATGACAATCAGTATTTTTACTGCCATGATTTTGATCATGCTGCCTTTATTCGAAAAAGAGATCTCGCGGCTGATAGAACGCATTCCGTTTTTTTTGGATTTAATCAAGAATCGTTTTATCCCTTGGCTGGAGGATAATTTCCATATCGAATTGCAGATTGATATTGCTCTGCTTAAGCAAGTGCTGATGGACAATTGGCAACGGGCGGGCGGGGTCGCTGCGAAAATGCTGCCCACTCTGAAAAGCAGCGGGCTGGTGATACTGACATTTTTGATGAATCTGATACTGGTGCCGGTTGTATTGTTCTATCTGTTACGCGACTGGAATACTCTGGTCAGACAGGCGGGAGAGCTGATTCCACCGGTCTGGCAAAAACAGATATTTGCCCTGGCCAAAGAAACAGATGATGTGCTGGCTGAGTTCATGCGAGGAGAAACAGCCGTAATCATCATCATGAGCATCTATTTCATAACCGGCCTATGGCTGGTCAAACTGGAATTCGCGTTGCCGATCGGGCTGATGTCCGGCATGCTGGTATTTGTGCCTTATCTGGGAACCATAATCGGTCTTGCGCTGGCAACGTTTGCGGCCTTCACACAGTTTGAAGAATGGAGTGATATCATAGCGGTCTGGATTGTGATCGGATCGGGACAACTCCTGGAAAGCATGCTGGTTACTCCCAGGCTGGTCGGCGAACGTATCGGCCTGCACCCGGTGGCAGTCATCTTTGCATTGCTGGCTTTTGGTCAGTTATTCGGCTTTATCGGAATTCTGCTGGCCTTGCCGATCAGTGCGATATTGCTTGTTCTGCTCAGGCATCTGCACGAACAATACGTTGAAACGATGAGGGAATAAATCCCTGCCAAAATTGAGCGAGTGCCAACCTTTAGGAATTTAAACCTGACACAATTGGACTGGAGAAAAAGATATATGCACGATCGATTCGCCCTCGTTCTCCGGCTGCTCACCCCGGGCGTACTTTTATTGACCACTTTGGCATACGCGGGTGACCCCCTGAGAATTGGGCAGTCTGTCATCATAAGCCGTTCATGATGACCTTTGA
>JBIQJX010000077.1:0-8080 GCA_044507105.1 Nitrosomonas sp. | reverse complement strand
AAACGCTCTAACGACAGTGCGATCCTTTTTTCAAGTTCATACCAGATATTCTGTTCGAGCGATGTAATGAAGATCGCTCCGCAAGAACGGGAGATAACCGGCTCGCCTGCTGCTGATATGGCTTCGGGGGGTATTTCAGCCGTAGTCATAGGCGCAGAACTGATAGATCTCATTGGTTATCAATTTCTGAAAGAATTCTTCATGGAGCAGGTAATCGGAGAATTCATCGCTCAGACCGTAGCTCATCAGCTTTTCTTTGCGGACGGCCGGCTCCCAGGGGCTGGCGCCAATGCCGGCACCTTTGACGAGACTGTTGGCTACTGCCAGACAAAGCAGTACGTTGTTTTGTGTTCGTCCGGGGGAGAACCGGTCAAGATCAGTACTGACATATTGGTTGAATTGCTGTGGCAGTTTCCATTCCTGAACTGCCTGCTCACCGATTCTATGATGATCCGTACCCAGAAATTTTTGCTCTGCTTCCGTGCTCGGGCAGCAATTCTCGAGCGAATAAGTGAGCGCATCCATATACTCCTTGCGCACATGTGTGAAAAGCAGGACTTTACCGATATCGTGTATCAAACCGGCCACGAATGCTTCCTCACAATCATCGGGCTTCCCGAATTCCAAACTGATGTTGTAACTTGCGATCGCGGTCAATAGAGAATGGTGCCAGATATGTTTGCAAACCAGTTCATTTTTGCTTTTTGAAAATACTGACCGGGAGAAAGCCAGTATCACCAGTGAACGAATGATATTGATTCCCAGCAGGCTGATGGCGATGGGCAGGATTTTGATTGGCTGGCTGCGATTATAAATAGGGGAATTGGCTACCCGGAGAATAAACGATGCGACTGCCTGATCGGACCGCAGTAAGTTATCCATTTCCCTGAAGCAGTTCTGGGATTCTTCGTCGATTTCAATAATCCTGGAAATGATCTCGGGCTGTGTGGCTTTTATCGTTTTGTAATCAATGACACATCGATTCATGGGTTTCGCATATGAAGATAAATGTCCGCAAAATATTCCTGCTGGTTTTAATGTGATTAAAATAACTCTAAAAACCGCGGCTGATCGCTTATTGGTTTCTGGAAACTCCCACCGGATAGGGGTTTGCTGCTTTTGCTCATGCCGACCCGACTGGTAAGGCTGAGACACACCCAATTGCCTGGCTGTATATCGTCGGATTGCGTCGTGCCTTATTGCAGGGAAAATGAATAGCCCTGCTGCCGCGTCACGTCTTGTCATACAGTGCACCAGATGCCTCGGAGGTAACCGGCTGTAGCTTTCAGCATAACGGCACTTAAGCGCCCGAACTTGATAAGGAGCTGAAGAATCAGTTAAGGATTGTCGGTGCTAAATTGACATATTTGGGGAGATTTCCTGGATTATGGGTGCCCCAGAGCTTCAGGCTTATCTCTATACCGCTGTGAAGGGATCATGCCATAGCGCTGATCGTCCTGCGGAAACGCGCAAGCGCCAGCAGGAAAAAGGTGCTGCCAATTATGATCAAAGCAAGGAATTCCGGCCAGACAATACTGAAATCCGCCCCGCGATAGAGAATCGCCTGAGCCAGCGAGACGAAGTGTGTCGTAGGGGCGGCAAGCATAATATCTTGTACCGGCCCGGGCATACTCTCGCGCGGTGTCATGCCACCGGACAGCATCTGCAATGGCAGGAGAATAATGATCATCAACAGCCCCATTTGGGGCATCGAACGTGCCACCGTACCAAGAAAAATGCCCATCGAGGTGGTGGCGAACAAGTGTAATGCCATTCCACTAACAAATAACCCGATCGAACCTTCGATCGGCACATGAAGCAAATCCTGTACGACGAAAATAATCGATGCAGTTGCCATGATGACCACCACCAGCCCCATCGACCAGACTTTGGCCATCATGATTTCGAACGGTGTTAGCGGCATTACCAGCAGATGCTCGATGGTGCCATGCTCACGTTCACGAATCAGTGCTGCGCCTGTGAGGATGATGGACAGCATGGTAATACTGTTGATGACCTCCATCACCGAACCGAACCATACCGAACTCAGGTTCGGGTTAAAGCGTGCACGTATTTCCAGTTCCGCCGGCAGGAGGGGAACGGTGCGATGCCCTTGCACAAATGCCATCGCTTCACCCGTCACGATATTCTGGATATAACTGTTACCAATAAAAGCCTGAGACATGCGCGTGGCATCGACGTTGAGCTGAACTGCCGGCTGGCGCCCGGCCAGCACGTCGCGCTGGAAATGGGGAGGAATATCCAGTACGAAGGTATACAAACCCAGATCCATGCCGGGATCGATCGCATACTGCTCGATAGTGATGGGCGGCAGGAAGTGGGGCGGGTAAAAAGCATTGATGATACGCAATGACAGGGGGGAGCGATCCTCATCGACGATGGCGATGGGGGCTTTGTGCAATGATTCCGGCAGACCGGTGGCAGTCAGATACACCTGACCGGTGAAGGCGAACAGGATCAGGAACAACATCAGTCTGTCGCGCCCCAGGCTGCGCAATTCTTTGATACCGAGGTGGAAGATATTGAGCAGCGTATGCACGTTCAGCGTTCCTGCTTCCGCAGCAGCGTGACGGCGAGGCCGAGAATGACGGGAATGGCAAGTGCGAGCGGTAACAGCAGGACACCCAGTTCAGCGAAACCGAGGGCTTTGGAAAAGGTCCCCCGACTGATCGCCAGAAAATAAGTCGCTGGAAAAATTTCACCGACCAGCCGTGCACCGCCTTCCAGTGAAGATACCGGATCGGTCATGCCGGAGAAGCGCGAAGAGGGGATGACGGTGGCGAGGGAAGTTGCGAAGATCGCGGCAATCTGGCTGCGTGTAAAGGCTGAAATCAGCAGGCCGAGACCGGTAGCTGCTGTCACGTAGAATAGTGCCGCTACGGTCAGCAGCAGGAAGTCGCCTTTATGCGGCACACCAAAAACGAACACGGCCAGTACACACAACAGGAAGAAATTGGCCATCCCCAGAGCGATATAAGGGAGTTGCTTGCCCAAGAGAAATTCCAGTCGCGTTACCGGTGTAACGTACAGATTGAGAATGGAGCCGAGTTCTTTTTCGCGTACCACGCTGAGTGCACTGAGCATGGCCATAATCATCATCAGCAAGATGGGGATCACAGCAGGTACGATGGCCGGCAGGCTTTTGACATCCGGATTGTAACGAAAGCGGGTCTCGATCGTAATCGGACTGGCAGGGACACGGCCTGTGGCGTGACGACGTGCCTGCTCGAACAGCCAGCTCTGGTGCATGGCCTGTACATATCCCAGTATGTTTTCAGCGCGAGTGGGCATTGCGCCATCGATCCAGGCACCGATCCTGACATGATCACCACGCGCCAGATCGCGTGCAAAGTTGGGTGGAATCTCCAGGGCGAGGCTCAGCTCGCCACTGCGCATACGCTGGTCAAGCTCGTCATGGCTTGTGATCGGGGGTTGTTCCGTGAAGTAGCGTGATCCGCCAAGGTCAAGCACATAGTTCCGGCTGAGTGTAGTCTGATCCCGATCGAGAACGGCGAAGCGCAGATTTTCGATATCCATACTGATACCGTAACCCATAATGAACATCAGCAACACGGTGCCAAACAGTGCAATCGAGCCGCGGATCGGATCACGACGCAGTTCGAGTGCCTCACGCCGGGTATAGCTGAGCAGCCGTAATAAACTGAAGCGGGTACTGCTTCCGTCAGCAGGGTGGTGTACCGGAGCAGCAGTGCGGGAGATGCGATCGTCTGCCGGCGGATCATCACGTGCGCTGGCTTTTTTCAAATAATCGATGAAGGCTGCTTCCAGAGTGGCATGGCCGCTGTGTCTGATTAGCGTTTCAGGGGTATCACTGGCAAGTACTTTGCCGGCATGCATCAGTGAGATACGGTCGCAACGCTCGGCTTCATTCATGAAGTGGGTCGAAATGAAGATAGTTACCCGGTCGCGGCGCGCCAGGCTGATGATCAGCTCCCAGAACATATCCCGTGCGATCGGATCGACCCCCGAAGTCGGTTCGTCGAGAATCAGCAGATCCGGCTGATGGATGACGGCTACTGCCAGTGACAGGCGCTGACGCATTCCCAGTGGCAAAGTATTCGGATAAGCATCCATCACTGCATCGAGGAGAAAGCGTTCGGCTATTTCAGTGACACGGGCAGGAATGTCTGCAACAGGCAGATGAAACAGCTTTGCATGCAGTTCCAGATTCTGCTGCACAGTTAGTTCGGCATAAAGCGAGAATGCCTGCGACATGTAGCCGACCCGCTTGCGAGCTGCCAGATTGCCGGCGTCGATAGGCTGTCCGAACAGCCGTGCTTCACCTTCACTCGGCTGCAGCAGGCCGGTGAGCATTTTCATCGTAGTCGATTTGCCGCAACCATTAGAGCCGAGAAAGCCGAATATCTCACCTTGCGCAATGCGCAGATTGACCCGGTCAACGGCGACGAAGTCGCCAAAACGCATCGTCAGATCGTGTGCTTCGATGGCGATTCCACGATCACCTTTACTATCTCGGGGAGGAATAATTATCTTTTGGTAATCCTTGCGTTTCTCTTCTGGCAACAGCTGAATGAAAGCGGCTTCCAGCGAATCAGTCTTCGTACGCATACGCAGTTCAGACGCTGTCCCTGTGGCAAGAATCGTGCCGGTATCCATGGCCGCCAGCCAGTCGAAACGTTCTGCTTCGTCCATATAAGCTGTGGAAACCAGTACACTCATGCCGGCATGCTGTGCACGCAGATGGCTGATCAATGCCCAGAACTGGGCACGCGACAGGGGATCAACGCCTGTGGTGGGTTCATCCAGCACCAGCAGCTCGGGATTATGGATCAGCGCGCAGCACAAGCCAAGCTTTTGCTTCATGCCACCCGATAGCTTTCCGGCAGGGCGATCCCGAAAGGGAGCGAGTCCGGTGCCTTCGAGTAGCTCGTCGATACGCTGATGGCGTTCGATCTGTTCATGACCAAACAGCTGACCGAAGAAATCGATATTTTCGAACACCGACAGGGTGTGATAAAGATTGCTGCCCAGTCCTTGTGGCATGTAGGCAATGCGCGGACAGATCGTGCGACGGTGAGCGGCATTCGAAATATCACCACCCAGTACGTTGATTCGGCCCTGCTGCATCATGCGTGCGCCAGTCAGCAGCGACATCAGACTGGATTTGCCAACCCCATCCGGGCCAATCAGGCCCGCCATACAGTCGGCAGGAATTTTCACACTCAGGTTATCAAGTACGAGATTATCACCGTAACGCAGACTGACATTCTGTATATGGACAACAGATCCCGGGGAAACAGGCCTATCCATTACGGTAGCCTGATTTCAAGTTCCGGAGGCCAGGCAGAGGCGGGGTCGAGTTTGACATAAGCCATGCCGGGTAAACCGGTCTTGATTTGTTCGAGATACTGTTTCAGCAGTCCGGGAGCGATTCTTGCCCGTACACGGAACATCAGCTTCAGGCGCTCGCTTTCAGTTTCTACTGTTTTCGGCGTAAACTGGGCGACACTGGCGATAAAGCTGGCGCTGGCCGGAATCACATAATTCGGTGCGGCATCGAGCACGAGTCGGATATCACTGCCAAGTGCCACTTTACCGGCTGCTTCAGTCGGTAAAAAGAAGGTCATATATACATCGGTCAGATCAATCATGTTGAGTACCCGACCACCGGCGCCCAGTACTTCGCCCGGTTCCGCCACACGGTACTGTACGCGACCATCACGCGGCGCCTTCAGTTCACTGTCATCGATATCCGCCTGCAGACGCGCGACTGTTGCCCGGGCAGCAGCGATGACTGATTCTGATTCCACTACCTGTGATTTTGCTGCCTCGATCCCCGCGTTGGCGGCAGCAACCTGGGCTCGTGCGGCACTGACGGCAGCTTCTGCACTTAATACCCGTGCCCGGTCATCATCCAGCTCCTGCTGAGCTGATGCACCTTCGCTTGCCAGTGTTTGTGTGCGTTTCAGGCGTTTGCGGGCAGCATCCAGTTCCGCTCGGCGCTGGGCGACGACTGCTCGTGCGGCTGCCTGTTCACTGTTACGCTGTACTACGATAGATTTGGCGGTCTGATAGGCATATTCAGCCCGACGGACCTGTGCTTCTGCTTCGATTTGTTGCGCACGCAGCACCTGGGTATCCATTCGTGCCAGTACCGTATTAGCACGTACAAAATCGCCTTCTCTCGCCAATATTTCGATAATACGGCCAGGGGCTTTGGTAGCAATATCGATTTCGGTTGCTTCGATACGACCATTGCCTGCCACGATGCCCGCAGGCAGATCCGCGGGGCGAAGTATCCACCAGGCAGTGACGCTCATCATGAGAACAATGATCACAAAGATAGAGGTCATTACTGATTTTGTTCGCTTGTTCATTGCTTCTCCGAAATGGCGTTTTCGAGAGGGACGGTTGCTTTTGCACCGCCCCCCAGTGCTTTATAAACAGCAATCAGATCAGTCGAAGTTTTTGCTTCTGATCGGGCCAGTTCGATTTCAGCACTGTAAAGCGTGCGCTGGGCGTCCAGTACATCCAGAAACGATACGGTTCCCACCTGGAAACGCAATTGTGACAATCTGACAGCTTCACGCAGATCCGTCACAGAGCGGGCCAGTGCCTGTCGCCGTGTTTCCTCCTTGAGATAGCGTGTCAGAGCAGTTTCAGTTTCCTGCAGTGCTTCCAGTACCGCTTTCTCGAATGCCAGATAAGCTTCCTGCTGGCGCGCATTGGCCAGATCGATACCGGCCCGGATGCGACCGAAATTGAGCAGGGGCTGTAAAAGACCGGCAGCTGTGTTATAGGAAAAAGCTGCCGATTTGAACAGCGCATCGAGGTCAGTATTGCGCAGCCCCAGAAATGCAGACAATGACAGCCGCGGGAATAATTCTGCAATTGCAGCCCCCTGCATGGCCGTTGCAGCGGCGAGCCGGCGCTCGGCAATGCGAAGATCGGGTCGGTGACGGAGGGTTGCTGCTGGTGAAAGCAGCAGAGCCTGTCCTGCTGCCATCGGTACCGCATCCGGTTCGTTCAGGCTGGTTGCAAGAGCCCCCGGTTGTCGTCCTGTCAGGACTTCCAGTTGCCGCAGTGCCGCAATCAGATTGCCTTCCAGGTGAGGAATCTGCGCCCGCGTGGTTTCTGTTTGTGCCCGTGCCCGCACTGCATCGTATCGTGTTCCAACACCGGCACTGAAAAGTTTCTCCGTCAGTTCCTGTGTTCTCTGCTGCGCAGCCAGATTTGCACGAGTAATGCGCAGCTGGTTCTGCAGACTGCGATATTCGATATAGCTACGTGCCAGATCAGCTGTCAATGTGACCAGTGCCTGACTGTATTGCTCTTTGATGGCATCCAGATCTGCTGAGGCTGCTTCCAGCCGACGACGCAGACGGCCGAACAGATCAATTTCCCACACAGCGTCGAAACCCAGTTCAAACAGGTTGAATTTGATGCCAGGCGCAAACCCGGGAAAAGGATTGTCACTGCGCTGTGCTCCTGCCGCTGCGTCGATGGCAGGGAAAAACGCTGCATGAATGGCACGGCGTTCGGCACGAACCTGGTCGATACGGGACAGCGCTATTTTGAGATCGAGATTATCTGATAGCGCTTGGTCTATCAGATCATTCAGCTGGCCGTCACCAAAATTTTTCCACCAGTTTTTTAATGCCTGCGGGTCAACGGGGAGGAGGGTAATTGTATCTTGTTCTGTATCAGCCTCTTCCGGCTCAGCTTGCCAGTAACCGGAAATTTCAGGAAACGATTGTCGATAATCCGGGCCCACGGCACATCCGGTCAGACTGACCAGAGCCAGTACCGGGAGCGCCCGATACATCACGATATGGTCCTCGGAGACAAAAAATAAATCGCGACAGGCAGATACCAATGAGTCTGCAGCGTTTGGACGATCCATTCCATTCGATAGATTTGCATGAGAAGTTTCGTGCTGATAGGAAGTGTACTCATGGTATCGTCCTTCAGTATATTTATGAATACTGTCCGGTAATCAATTAAGAGTTGGAGGATGATTTCTTGCTGTGACGATGTTTGAGATACTCAATCACAGGAGGGGTAATCGACAGAATGA
>JBIQJX010000076.1:0-8095 GCA_044507105.1 Nitrosomonas sp. | reverse complement strand
CTTATGATTTTCTGGTGGATCCGAACCACTACCGGCTGGATAAAGCGCAGCGTGCTTTCCTCAAGCATGAAACGTTTTATGGCAACGAGATCGTCGCCAACACCCGCCGCCTGTGTCTGATGAACATGTTTCTGCACAACATCGGCGAAATTGACGGCGAGAGCCTGATTTCCCCGAATGATGCATTGATCGCGCCCAGTCCGATGAGTGTGGACTATGTACTGGCCAACCCGCCTTTCGGCAAGAAAAGCTCCATGAGCTTTACCAACGAGGGGGGTGAGCTGGAGACGGATGACCTGACCTATAATCGTCAGGATTTCTGGGCAACCACTTCGAACAAGCAGCTCAACTTCGTGCAACATATCCGCAGCATGCTCAAGACCACCGGCAAGGCTGCGGTAGTAGTGCCGGATAACGTACTGTTTGAAGGTGGGGCCGGTGAAACCATTCGCCGCAAGCTGCTGGAAAGTACCAATCTGCATACCATCCTGCGGCTGCCGACCGGGATTTTTTATGCCCAGGGGGTGAAGGCGAATGTGTTGTTTTTTGATAATCGCCCGGCGAGCCCGAATCCTTGGACAAAAGAAGTCTGGTATTACGATTACCGTACCAATATCCATCATACCCTCAAGAAAAAACCACTACGCATTGAGGATCTGCAGGATTTCATTCGCTATTATAATCCGCTGGCTCCCGATGAACGCCAGGAGACTTGGCATCCCGAAAATAACCCGGAAGGCCGCTGGCGTAAATACAGTTGCCAGGAACTGGCAACCCGCGATAAAGCCAGTCTTGATGTGTTCTGGCTGAAAGATAAAAGCCTGACTGACCTTGACAATTTGCCTGAACCGGATGAACTGGCGGAAGACATTATCGAGAACCTGGAAGCAGGGCTTGAAAGCTTTCGAGCCGTGTTGGCAAAATTGAAGTAAGGATTGGAGCCGGATAAAAAGCAGAGCCGGTAAGATAGTATGTGTGCCGGCATCGGACTGATATTGGAGTTTATTTGTTCAGGCAAACAGGAAAATAAGTCAGAAAAACAGTACAAAAAGTTGATTCATGTTTACTTCACTGAGATTAACCAATTTCAAAGCCTGGCGGGAAACCGGTACGATTGCGCTTGAACCCGTTACCATGCTGCTGGGGACCAATTCATCAGGTAAGTCTTCACTTATCCAGAGTTTGCTGCTGCTCAAGCAAACGGTCCAGTCCCCGGATCGTTCGATTCATCTGAATCCGGGCGGAGATGAAGCCAATGATTTTTTCAATTTCGGGGGGTTTGACGATGTGTTGAAACGCGGCACTCAATCTCCCCGCCAGTTTTCCATCACATTTACTTTTCAGGCCGGTGAGCAGTCACGGGTGAGCAGCGGCCGGTTTTCCTGCAGTTACGGACAGACAGTAAGCAGCGGCCCCGCCATTCAGAAACTGGAGTTATCTACTGCCGATCACTGTTTTTATGCCATACGGCGGGAGAAAGGCACCTATGCTATTTTCGTCAATAACGAAACCCAGCCGCGCGCCAAAGGCAGACATCTCACTCCGGAACGATCCATCGCATTTTCTGCCGAAGCCATTGCCGTGCTGGGAAGCGAGGGTGCCATTGTTGAGGATTTGAGTCTCGCCATTCGGCGGGAACTGGAAAATATCATTTATCTGGGGCCACTCAGACGCAGGCCGGAAAGGGATTATGTCTGGAACAAGACGACACCCGGTCAGATCGAAAGTGACGGTCATCGCGCAGTTGATGCGCTGCTGGCAAGTGCGCTGACCCGAGGCGACAAACAGGGTGAAATACTGGCGGGCGTATCCCACTGGCTGGCCCGCATGAAAGTTGCCGAAAAGCTGGAAGTGAAACAGCTGGGCCGTTCCACCCGTTATGAAGTCGTGGTCCACAAGGATGGAGTCGAAGCCAATCTGCGGGATGTCGGCATCGGTGTATCACAGGTTTTACCGGTATTGACAGTGGGCTATTTCGCCCCGGCGGGCAGCACGGTAATTCTGGAAGAGCCTGAAATTCATCTCCATCCTTTGGCGCAATCAGTCCTGGCAGAATTTTTCGTCGCCCTGAGCCAGTCACGCACTATCCAGTTCATCGTGGAAACCCATTCGGAACATCTGTTCCGCCGGATGCAAACACTGATCGCGAGAAAAGAAACGTCAACAGATCAGGTCTCGATGTTTTTCGTTGAGAGAGATGCGGACAATGCTATCCTGAAGAAGCTGGAAGTCGATGATGTTGGCCGGGTAAACAACTGGCCGGAATATTTTTTCGGGGATGCGTTGGGTGAAACGCGGGAGCAGGCCCGGCTGATGTTTGCACACCAGCAGAAACAGATCAGAGAAAAACCCTGAAAACCGCAGTGGATGGCTTTTATCAGACTTTGGAAATCCTGATGGATACTGAGTTTTCTACCTTTGCTCATGCCGGCTCGGTCGGCAAGGCTGCTCTGCACCTGATTGCCTGCCTGACCACGCCTGGTCACGTCCCCCCGCGGTTTCCAGGATGAAAGATCGCTACGTGGTGGACACCAATGTGCTGATCATTGCCAGTGCAGTCAATCCGGCCGCGCCGAAAGATATCGATACCACCCCGGATGATCCTGCGCTCAGGTTTCAGGTATGGCAGTGGCTGGTTAATTTCGAAGAGAGTGCCTCCCGACTGATACTCGATTCAGCTGGTATTATTCAGTCGGAATATGGCAACAAACTGGGATTCAATGATTATGGAATTCAGGTTGTTATCCATAAGTGGAATACAGCAGCGGTGGACAGTGTTGATATTCAATATGATGATGATGGTCATGCCGTACTGCAATCCCCGCTCGATAGCGTCGTACATGACCGGGCAGACCGGAAAATGGTTGCGGCAGCACTGGAAGCGCTGAAACATTATGGAGAAAGCACCATTGCTTTTGCCGGTGATACCGACTGGCATGACTGGGAGCAGGCACTCGCGCATGCGGGATTATCGCTGGAACCCATCATTAAGGACTGGTCCCGCACTAAACATGCGGAAAAAGCCGGCAGGTGATCATGTCTGAATTTTTCCGTTTTCCCAATACCCCTCACCTGCTCTGGCTGGGAGAAGGACAGCCCAGAGATGACAAGGTGCTGTCCGGCGCCGAGATCGCCGCACTGCTGCAGGGGGAAGTTCTCATCGAGGAAAAACTGGATGGTGCCAACCTGGGTATTTCGCTCGATGAACAGGGGGAATTACGCGCACAAAACCGGGGCCAGTATCTCCCACAGCCATTCTCCGGCCAGTTTTCCCGCTTGAACGGCTGGATCGGACAGCACCGCCAAATCCTCACGCAACACCTGACACCCGGCCTGATATTGTTTGGTGAGTGGTGCGCAGCCAGGCACTCACTGGATTACGATGCGCTGCCTGACTGGTTTCTGCTGTTTGATGTCTACGATAAATCAGCCGGCAAATTCTGGAGCCTCGAACGGCGGAATCTGATGGCCGGTCAACTGGGCATCGCCACCGTTCCTCTGCTCAAGCGCACCACAACTACGCGAAATCAGCTGATTCAGCTGCTTGATCAGACCCGGAGTCAATACCGGGCCGGGAAAATTGAAGGTATCGTTATCCGTCGTGACTCTACGCTCTGGAATGAAGACCGAGCCAAACTGGTCAACCGGGAATTCGTCCAGGCCATCGAAAGTCACTGGCGCAGCCGGACCATAGAATGGAATCTGGTGAATACCGGGCCGGCAAAGCGCAGGGAGTGTGACTGCAATTAATTCCATTTCCAAATCAAAAATGACGAGAAGGCGAGCCGCAGACAGTATGAACAATACGGCAAGGGGAAGCCGAAAAAGTAAGTTTTGATTTAGAATTGGAATAACAACAGCACCCTGACCCAAACCGTTTAGGGATCAGAAATCCCATGCCCAATCTGAAAGACCCGAGAGTATTATTTGCTGCCGAGCGCACTTTACTTGCCTGGAATCGTACCAGCCTGTCCCTCATTGCCTTTGGATTTGTGGTGGAGCGCGCGGGTAGACTGATACTTGCCGTTTCGCCAGGGATTGTCGATCCGGCCCAGTTAATGATGATGTCCTGGCTGGGTCTGGCCTTTATTACTTTGGGGGCAATCACTTCCGCTTATTCCGCCCGTCAGTATGCGGTCGTCCTGCAAACGCTCACGCCGGATGAATTTCCGCCGGGTTATACGGCAAAATGGGGCCTTGCAGTCAACGTCATAGTAGCAATACTCGGGGGGCTACTGGTGCTGGCGCTCTGCAGCAGTTCTTTTTCTCCCTAATTGCATCGGGGTACCGATTCTGATGCTCAGGGCGCGAACGAATAAAATAAATATTTTCATCCTCTGGTAACAGGAATGGAACCTGCCGGTTTGATCCATCTCTATGCAGTGCCCTTGCACCCCCTCCGCATTACTCTGCTTCACTCAGCGGAATCCCCAATGCCTTGGCAACCCCTTCGCCATAAGCCCGATCTGCTTTCAGGCAGTGAGTGATATGCCGAATCTGAATCTCGCGTGGCGCTTCGCCAATCGAGCGGGCGGTATTGTCGAACAGTACCTGCTGCTGCGCAGGAGTCATAAGGCGAAACAGATTGCCGGGCTGCGTATAGAGTAATCTTCATCCGCACGGTGATCCCAGTGAGCTGCGGCCCCCTCGAGCGCCAGAGGAGGCTCTGCATACTCAGGCTGCTGCTGCCATTCCTGATAGCTGTTCGGCTCATATCCGAGCGTACTGCCGTGATTGCCATCGACCCGCATGGCGCCGTCACGATGATAGTGATGGAAAGGGCAACGTGCTGCATTAACCGGAATCTGATAATGATTGACCCCCAGACGGTAACGCTGGGCATCGCCGTAGGAGAACAGCCGTCCCTGCAGCATTTTGTCCGGTGAAAAACCGATCCCCGGTACGACATTGGCGGGATTGAAGGCGACCTGTTCGACTTCGGCAAAATAATTATCCGGATTACGATTCAATTCCATCACACCGACTTCGATCAGCGGATAATCCTTATGGGGCCAGACTTTGGTCAGATCGAACGGATTATACGGACAGCGGACGGCTTCATTTTCCGGCATGACCTGCACAAACAATGTCCAGCGTGGGAATTCTCCCCGTTCGATACTTTCATACAAGTCACGCTGATGACTCTCCCGGTCCTTGCCGATCAGAGCCTCCGCCTCGGCATCGGTCAGATTCCTGATACCCTGCTGAGATTTGAGATGGAATTTAACCCAGTGGCGCTGCTGCCGGGCATTAATGAAACTGAAAGTATGGCTGCCGAAACCGTGCATATGCCGGTAGGTCGCAGGAATACCGCGATCGCTCATGACAATGGTGACCTGATGCAGTGCTTCCGGCAGCAGGGTCCAGAAATCCCAGTTATTGCGCGCACTACGCAGGTTGGTCCGCGGATCGCGTTTCACGGCATGATTGAGATCCGGAAATTTCAGCGGATCCCGCATAAAAAATACCGGCGTATTATTGCCGACCAGATCCCAGTTACCTTCTTCGGTATAAAATTTGATGGCGAAACCGCGGATGTCCCGTTCCGCATCAGCTGCGCCGCGCTCGCCGGCCACCGTGGAGAAACGGATAAACAGTTCGGTTTTTTTACCGGTTTGTGAAAAAATCCTGGCCTGTGTGTAACGGGTAATATCACCGGTAACGGTAAAAGTGCCGCAGGCGCCGGAACCTTTGGCGTGCATCCGGCGTTCGGGGATGACTTCACGATCGAAATGAGCCAGTTTTTCGAGAAACCAGACATCCTGCAGCAGCATTGGGCCGCGCGCTCCGGCAGTCAGGACATTCTGGTTGTCAGGCACCGGTGTACCGGTACTGGTAGTCAGCTTCTTTTTATTGTCCTCCATTTCTCCCCTCCTTCAGAAAGTCGTATTCACCCCCCTCTGCTCCCGCTGCCGGGAGCCGATTTGCTTACCATCCGCCGGAATCGCCTGATGGCAAGAAACACGATAGTTACGATAACAGGGATCGCGATACCGGTCATCAATTCTATATCGATTTCTAAACCTGCTGCTTTGGCAGCTTTGAGACCGTAACCCGTGATGCCGAGCAAATAATAACTCAGCACGACAACTGATAATCCTTCCACTGTTTCCTGCAGACGTAACTGCAGATAAGCGCGGTTATCCATCGATTTGAGCAAATCCCGGATCTGCGATTCCATTGAGATATCCACCCGCGTACGCAGCATCGAAGTAGCGCGCGCCACGCGCAAAGACAGCGTCTCCAGTCTGGAACGTACCAGATCGAACGTTCCCATGGCGGAAGTAACGCGCTGTTTCCGGAATTCATACAGCATTTGCAGGCCTTCAATCCGCTCTTCACGCAACTCGACGATGCGTTGCTGCATTATCGTGTGATAAGTTTGTGACGCGCTGAAGCGGTGGCCGGACTGGGCTGAGATTCTTTCAATTTCTGAAGCCAGTGCAGTCAGTTTTACCAGTAAGTGCTGCTCATCTTCGATGTCGTTGAGTGCAGCATTGGCGGTCATCAGCTCCGTTAGCTGATCGCCATACCGCTCCAGTTGAGGGATGACCTTACGTATCATGGTCAGCGGCAGGATAGTCAGCATACGGTAGGTTTCGATTTCCAGCAGACGCTGCACCAGTCTGCCCACCTGACGACTGCGCAGGTTGTCATCGTGGATCAGGATACGGGTAAAGCCATCCGGGTGAATTTGATTGTCGCTCCAAACGCTGGCACTTCCTCCTGAAACCTTGGAGCCAATCACCGTATTCGAAGAAAACAGCGTGGCCAGCTCGCTCAGGCTACGACTGGGGCGCCTGCGATCTTCCAGCGCAATATGAGTTGCCACCAGCACTTCTCCCGGCAGTTTCGCCAGCCATTCCTCGGGAACCTGTGCAATAGCGGGTTTGGAGAAAGGAACATCGAACGCCCCGGCACTGTAGAAAGTATAGCTGGAATATTCCGTATGCCGCTCCCAGCGCAACCGAAAATCACCCAGTTCGACACTCAACTGATCAAAAGCACCATTGAGAATTTTGACACCGAAACGCTCACACAGCTGAATGACCAGGTTACGTTCCCGCTCTGCCCCCTGCCGGTCTGACAACAATACCAGATGGGAAAGCTGCAGCGGGATACTGATCAATTCATAGACATCTGCATTAAGTTCATTGTGCAGCGTCTGCCGCTCGGAATATTCTTCGAGGCCCAGTAGCTCACGTTTCAGCAAATCATAAGTCATAATTTGTAAATACTTTCTGGTTAACGAAAATCCGGTGCTACTTCCAGAAATCCAGCAGCAATCTGGTTCCCAGCAGGTAAAGCAATCCTGCGAAAATTTTCCGCAGCACGGACGCAGGCATAATGTGTGCTGTTCTGGCTCCCAGCGGTGCTGTCACGGTGCTGGCCAGCGCTACCATGGCAAAGGCGGGCAGATAAATATATCCCAGCGCATACTCAGGTAGTGGCTGTATTTGCATCAAGCCGTTGACAGCATAGCCTGCCGCACTGGCCAGCGCCACCGGAAATCCGACTGCGGCAGATGTGCCGATAGCATGATGCAATCTGATCCGGCAGGCGACGAGGAACGGCACTGTCAGCAGCCCTCCTCCGATGGCAACCAGACTGGATATTGCGCCTATTACGCTGCCTGCGGCAAACATACCGGCTTTTCCCGGCAGTGAATAGTTCGTACCGGGTCTGATATTGAGCCACATCTGGGTGGCCGCGATATACACGAACAGAACGAAAATAACACCCAGCACCCGGCCTGAAAGCTGTCCGGCCAAGGTCGAACCAGCCAGTGCGCCTGCGATGATCCCGGGTGAAATATAGCGCACGATCCACCAGTTGACAGCATCATGTGCATGATGAGCGCGCAGACTGGAAATCGAAGTCAAAACGATGATGGCAGTTGTCGTTCCCAGGGCTATATGCAGTACACGATCATCCGGGAAACCCAGCGACATAAAAATAAAAGTCAGTATCGGCACCATCAGCAAACCGCCACCGATACCCAGCAATCCGGCAAAAAAACCGACGAAACCTCCGGTCAGCAGGTAGGCAGGCCATGCTTCCATGCCAGAAGCACCTCATCAGTGATATTCAGCAT
>JBIQJX010000075.1:3336-8200 GCA_044507105.1 Nitrosomonas sp. | reverse complement strand
AAGTTCTCACTGATAAAGCGGTAAAACAGAGTCCCCAGCACATACTGCTTAAAATCCCAGCCATCCACGGCACCCCGGACATCGTTGGCAATGGCCCAGATCTGGCGCTGCAGGGCGGCGCGCTGTTGAATGCTTGTCATCGTAAAAATCCAGTTTCAGTTCGTTGGATTGGGCTCAGGCGCGAGTCCGGGAAAATGGGTTGCTATGGCAATGGCTTGGTTGATGACTGAGGCCCTGAGTGAAATGAGAGACAGAAGAGGTGGTGTGTCCCGCTGGTTTATCTGTCCAATTAAGATTATTTGCTGCATTATTGAAAAGCGGGTGAGTAAAATACGGATATTTTCCAGAATCACAAAGCCTTCTTCACCATCTCCCTGCGAAGATCAGATATTTATGCCGTTTAAATGGAATGGCAGCTACCCTTAACCTTATCACACGAGTCTGATTTCTATTTTTCTTTATGCCTGTGATTTGCCTGCTTTTTATCCGCTTGATTCCGATTCGGGGTGCTGCGATACAATCAGGAAGGCTTATTATTTCCCAATACAAAAACTGGAAAAAATCTCGCCCAGCAGGTCATCGCTGGTAAATTCGCCAGTGATGGAGGAGAGGGCTTGTTGCGCGAGGCGCAGTTCTTCGGCCAGGATTTCCAGGTGGTCGGCGTTGTGCAGCCAGGCGGCAGCTCTTTCCAGCAGTTCTTTTGTCCGGAGCAATGCCTGCAAATGACGCTGGCGTGCCATGTAGGCGCCTTCTCCGGCAATGTTGGTCTGCCAGCCGACGGTTTCCAGCAGTGTCGTGCGCAGCAGTTCCATGCCCTCACCATTCTTGGCGGAAAGGTAAACAGCTGTTCCGGATGCGTTCTCTTCTGTACGGGGCGTGTGGCCTGACAGATCGATCTTGTTGTAAACAGTGAGGACCGGCAGCCGTTCCGGCAGGCGCGCCAGCACTGCGTGATCTTCCTCCGTGATACCGTGGCGGCTGTCCACCAGTAACAATACCAGGTCAGCCTGTTCGATTGCGGCGTAGGTGCGGGCAATTCCATGCTGCTCAACGATGTCGCTGGTTTCTCTCAGCCCTGCGGTATCGATCAGATGTAACGGAATACCTTCAATTTCAATTGACTGCCGGATGGTGTCGCGGGTCGTGCCGGGAATATCGGTGACAATGGCAACCTCGTCACCGGTAAGACGGTTGAGCAGACTGGATTTGCCTACATTGGGCTGACCGGCCAGTACGACCTTGATGCCTTCCTGCAGCAGATTCCCCCGGCGGGAGGCGGCCAGAACCTGTTCCAGTGTTGCCTGAATGGCAGCCAGTTGTTCCGCAGCATGAGTTGACTGGAGAAAATCGATTTCTTCTTCCGGAAAATCCAGAGTCGCTTCGACCAGTACCCGCAGATCAATCAGGGAACGCACCAGTTGCTGAATCGTTGTGGAAAATTCTCCGCTCAGGGAACGCACCGCACAGCGGGCAGCGTCAGCCGTGCTGGCTTCGATCAGATCAGCCACTCCCTCGGCTTGTGCGAGGTCGAGTTTGTCATTGAGAAAAGCACGCAGCGTGAATTCACCCGGTTCAGCCAGGCGTGCGCCCAGTTGAAGACAGCGGGCGAGCAGCAGATTCATAACGGCCGGGCCGCCGTGTCCGTGCAGCTCCAGCACATCTTCGCCAGTGTAGGAATGGGGAGAGGGAAAGTAAAGTGCGATTCCCTGATCGATGATCTGATCCTGCTGATCAAGGAAGTCGCATAACCCGGCATGACGCGGGTCGGGAAGCTTGCCCAGAATTTCCCGGGCAAGCGGTTGCAGATTGGTTCCGGAAATCCGGACGATGCCTATGCCACCACGGCCGGGTGGTGTGGCAATCGCTGCGATAATGTCACTGCTTTGTGTCGGGAGCATATCTCCCTCATTGAAGAAAACATAAAACAGTCACGGTTATGAGCGTTTGTTTCTCCTCCTCCTTCTCTCTGTTCTTTTCGTGCCGGCAGTTGTTCCCTCACTGCTTTTACTTTTTGTCTCAGCAGCGGTTCCCTCACTGACTGGCGCGTCGCCAGCCGATTCTTTGCGGACAGTTTCTTCGCTGACGATGACAGCATCCTCCTCGGGAGTTTTTTTGCTGGCGGTTTCCTCACTGGGAACTTTCTTACCGGTAATTTTCTTGGCGGGAGCATCTTTGCCGGCAGGCGAGCCATACATCTTTGTGATTTTCCATTGTTGTGCGATCGACAGAATATTGTTGACCAGTGAATACAAAACCAGCCCAGCCGGGAAAAAGAAAAAGAAGACACTGAAAGCCACCGGCATGATCTGCATTACTTTAGCCTGAATAGGATCTGTCGGCGTCGGGTTGAGCCGGGTCTGCACAAACATAGAGATTCCCATCAGCAGAGGGAGTATGTAATACGGATCCGGCGAGGACAGGTCATTGATCCATAATGCAAAGGGAGCGTAGCGCAGTTCAACAGCGGCAAGCAGCGTCCAGAACAATGCGATAAAAACCGGAATTTGTACCAGAATGGGGAAACATCCCCCCATCGGGTTGATTTTTTCCTCTTTGTAGAACTCCATCATGGCCTGATGCATGCGCTGGCGGTCGCCTTTATATTGCTCCTGGATGCGCTGTAATTTCGGCGTCACCAGACGTAATTTGGCCATCGACCGGTAGCCTGCGGCAGATAACGGAAAGAACAGGAGTTTGACGGTCATAGTCAGCAAGATGATCGCTATGCCCCAGTTATCCGTCCAGGAATGATAAAACGAGAGCAGCCAGAACAAAGGTACAGCGATGACGGTAAGCCAGCCGTAATCGACAGTGAGCTCCAGTCCCGGTGCCAGTTCTGCCAGCTTGTCCTGTTCCTGTGGGCCGGCATAAAGCGGCATGATGCTTTTTGCGGTTTCACCGGGAGCTATGGCACCAACCGGTGTGATGACACCAGCGGCATAAAGATTCTCACTTTGACGTTTAGCAAAAAATTCCCGCGGAGTCTGTTGCGGGGGTAACCAGGCTGCCAGGAAGTAGTGCTCAAGCATGGCAATCCAGCCGTTATCCGTATTAGTCGGATAATCTGTTTTATTCTTGTCCAGATCGGCGAAAGGAATTTTTTGAAATTTCTCCTCTTCGGTGTAAATAGCCGCACCCAGATAGGTGGGAATCATCATAGTGGTGCCCGACGGCGGATTGCTGTCGCGCAGCATCTGGAAATAGGAAAACGGTCGAACGGTAGCGTCTCCTTTGTTTTCCACTTCGAAGCCCACATCGATCACATAACTGCCGCGGCGGAAAGTATAAGTTTTGGTGACTTGAATGCCATCCGCTTCAGGTGCCCGCAGGCGGATAACGATTTCATCTTCCCCGGCAGACAGCTCATAGCTGCGCTTAGCTGATTCCGGTTGGTAGATCGTCTTGTGATTGGGCAATCCCTCTCCGATCAAGCCGGACTGTGCGACATAGATGCGTGCAGCCTGGCTTTGCAGCAGCGCATACGGGGTCTCTTTATCTTCCGAAGAAGGGTGCTGAAGCAGTTCGAGGCGCCGTAAATCTCCGCCGGCAGAATCGATTTCCGCAATTACCATGTCGGTAACAATGCGTATCTGTTCCCCTGTGGGCAGCAAACGCGGCGTGGCGGATTCCACAGCATCACTGCCCGCGGGTATCTGGTTTGCATCCGTTTCTTCCTGGGATGAAATCAGTGCACTGCCCGGAACAGGCAGGGTGTCATCTTTTTTCGCCTGAACGGCTCCGGTTGCCGGATCGGTCTGCGTAACAGAGGCCGGATTGCTAAACCGCTCCTGCTCCGTTATCCACGCGTCCCATAAAAACAGCAGTGATGTCGAAAAAATAATAAGCAGTACGATTCTTTTAGTATCCATTTTTGTATGGGCTCAGGAATACGGAAATACAGAAAGCGTTTGGTGCTACAGATGTTAATAAAGGATCAGAAAACCGGGTAAATTACTCTTTCTCATGGAACAGGATCATAGCCGCCTTCATTCCAGGGATGGCAGCGCAGTACCCGTCTGATACCCAGCCACAATCCTTTGGCCAGACCGTATTTTATCAGTGCTTCCTGCATATAATTTGAACAGGTCGGGCAAAATCTGCAAGAAGGCGGAATCAGGGGGCTGACGCTATACTGATAGAGTTTGATGACGGCGATGATGAGTCGCTTCATGACTGTTTTGCTGCTTTGAGTAAAAGCATCGTGGCTTCCTGATAAATACGTGCCGACTCTGAGGGGGCAATGGAACGCCGCAATTGTATGACACAATCCAGTCCGCTGACTGTTTGCTGGTAGCGGCGAAATGCCTCTCTCAGTAAACGTTTGACACGGTTTCGTCTGACAGCTTTGCGTTCGATCCTTTTGGCCACGATCAATCCGATGCGTGCGTAATCAGTATTGGCTGGTTTTATATACAACCTCAGAAATGCACTATCCAGTATGGTCTGGTTTCGTAATACCGCTCGAAATTCGGCAGCCTTTCGCAGCCTGCACCGGTCAGGCAATGAATAAGCATGTCTGGTGGCGGACAACAAATTGCTCAGACAGCCAATCCCGGATTCTCGCTCATGCTATACACTGAGTCTGGTCCGTCCTTTGGCGCGGCGTGCACGAATAATTGCTCTGCCACTGCGTGTCCGCATGCGGGCACGAAATCCATGGGTGCGTTTTTTGCTGATAACGGATGGCTGATAGGTACGTTTCATTTTTGAGATTTTTTATACTTGGGCTGTAAGAAAAACCCGGAAAAGCTGGCGGGCTCTTTGCCGGGAGAATATCATTGACTTAATTCAGAGCCGGGTATTATAGCCTAATATGGAAAATTTACGCCACACGGGTTTTTAATCAATTTATCTGAAAAGAAGA
>JBIQJX010000075.1:0-3236 GCA_044507105.1 Nitrosomonas sp. | reverse complement strand
TAATATGGAAAATTTACGCCACACGGGTTTTTAATCAATTTATCTGAAAAGAAGAAGCATTTCAGATAAATCCTGTTCCTGACCGGGATTCTATGGTGAATAACCTGCTTCAGCAGGAGCATCTACCTGTATTTCACTATTGAGTGAATACTGACAAAGAAATCATTGCGAAGCGGAACTGACGCCTTTACACTTGCCCTTGTGCCAGTCAGTGAGACGAGTATCGGGTTTTCAGCAGATTTCCGGTTTTGTCTTCAGAAAAGAGGAGAGCGAATAATGACAATCCATCTGACGGTTGATCAGCGGCAATCGCAGGAGAGACGTGTGGATATTCCCTTTGTCTGTCCTTATCAGTGGGGAATCAGACAAGGCAGGCGCACTGTCAGGAGACGTTCCGGATCTGGCGAGGCTTATGTCGATCAGTACGGATGGCATCTGGTATGCTGCTGTCTGGCTATCGTTGGGCTCAGTGCTGCCGATGCTTTTCTGACGCTCAATATACTGGCTGGCGGTGGTTCGGAGCTCAACGCACTCATGGCAGCCCTGATTGAAGACAACACACAGAAATTTGTTTATTTCAAACTGGCGCTTACTTCCCTGGCCGTGATGATTTTGGTCATTCACCATGAAGTGCGGATTTTTGCCGGATTGCGATGTCGGCATCTGCTTTATCTGATCCTGTCGGGATATACCTGCCTGATCGGTTATGAGCTGATGTTGCTGCAGCAGATCGGTTTCTGATAACTGTCCCCGGAACCCGGGCTTTTTTTCTCTATGTCTGAATGGAACAGATTGCACGATGGATCATGCTGGCAGGGGTGGTATTGCTTGTTATCGGAGCAGCCATGCATCTTGCACCCTGGCTGTTTAACTGGTTTGGAAAGCTGCCAGGTGATATCCGCATAGAAACCCGGCACGGGAAAGTATTTATCCCCGTGACTTCCATGCTCATCGTAAGTGTCGTATTGAGTGTGCTCATCAATCTGTTCAGAAAATAAACAAACTGCAGTTTTACAATCCGCGTTGTAGTACGTAAGGCATCCGGCCGCGAGTGCAGATTTCATCCGGATCTGCGATTTATTTACATCAATCGAAATTATTCATGAATATTACATTTATTGGCGGGGGAAATATGGCCGGGGCCATGATTGGTGGTCTGATTCGGCATGGTTTTACCTCTTCACGCATAAGTGCGGTGGAGATCGATGCTCTGCGCCAACAGCATCTTGTGAAGGAATTCGGGATTGCAGTGACTGCCGCGCTGGCTGAGGGAATTCGCGACAGTGAAATTGTTGTTTTTGCCATTAAACCACAACAATTACATGCTCTCACCCGTCAGGCGGCCGATCTTCTCCAGGATAAGCTCGTCATTTCGGTGGCAGCAGGCATCCGCGCCAGTGATCTGAGTCAGTGGCTGAATCAGCACCCGTATATCGTTCGCGCTATGCCCAATACGCCGGCTCTGATCGGAAAAGGTGTTGCCGGCTTGTATGCTCTGCCTTCTGTCAATGCCGGGCAGAAAGAGCAGGCTGCTACGATTCTGGGCGCAATCGGTACAATAATCTGGGTGGATGAGGAGATACTGCTGGACGCAGTTACGGCTCTGTCCGGCAGCGGGCCGGCATATGTTTTTTATTTTCTGGAAGCTATGCAGGAAGCGGGAACGGAACTGGGCCTGACTGCCGATACAGCGAAACAACTGGCGCTGCAGACATTTCTGGGAGCTACTTATCTTGCTGCCGAAAGTGAGGATACAGTTGCGGTACTGCGTTCCCGTGTGACTTCGAAAGGGGGCGTGACCGAACAGGCTTTACTCAGTCTGGAACAGGCCGATGTTAAAGGGGCATTTATTCGTGCCATCCATACCGCCTGTGATCGTTCACGCCAAATGGGTGAAATATTCGGACGTACGTAATTCTGTCCTTGAGGAAATGCTGAGTGCTCTGTAATCATGAGGACTGTGGTGACGGAGTGATCCAGAACTTATTGATCCTGAAAAATGTCTGGATGGGTTCATTTTGCTTGCATTGGCATTTACTGATTTAATCAGCATTCCCTTAATCGAATTACAGTTCAGAAATCCCCTTAATTCTTGATGGAAAAACCATGCCCAATCAAATAATGATATTTCTGCTGGATACTGTACTCAGCCTGTTTTCTCTGGCACTGCTGCTGAGGTTTTATGTGCAGTGGTTCCGTGTGCCTTACTATCACCCGTTTTCCAGATTTCTGGTCGCCGTAACGGATTTTATCGTGCGACCGGCGCGCCGCATCATACCTGGCTGGCGAGGCGTGGATCTCTCTACATTTATATTGGCCTGGCTCGCTCAGTTCATCATCCTGCTGGGTATCAATCTGTTGCGTGGCCATGGTGTGGAAAACAGTATCCTCGCTTTTGCGCTGCTGGCGCTCGTCGAACTTGCCAGTATGACGATTTATATCCTGTTGGTCATGATCATCGTTCAGGCCGTGCTGTCCTGGATTAATCCGCACAATCCGCTGACACCCGTGCTGGAAAGCTTTACGGGACCTGTCCTGGATCCTTTGCGCCGGTATATCCCTCCTGTTGCGAATGTCGATTTGTCGCCGTTGTTTGCTCTTATTCTGCTGCAGATACTGTTAATGGTCGTGGGGAATGTACAGCGTGAAATTATTCACCTGTTCCAATGAGTTGGTATTGCTTTGATGCTGACCGGAATCTGATACTGAAACTGCACATTCAGCCCGGCGCCAGACAGACGGAAGCGACCGGCATACAGGGCGATGAACTGAAAATAAAGCTGGCAGCCCCTCCGGTGGATGGCAAGGCTAATCAGTTTCTTGCAAAATTTCTGGCCAAGCGGTTCGATGTTCCGTTGAAGCATGTCATGCTGAAACGCGGCGCACAGTCACGACATAAAATCATTGAAATCCACCAGCCTTCAGGCGGACCGGAAAGATTGTTCAATGAAGTAAATCCAGGACAGGCTGCTGTTTCGGATATACCGGATATATTAACCTGACAACCGCAGGTCAGCGCTCGTCGGTCTCATAACTTTGAAAAACAGGAAGCCTGCTGCCTCCGCCCGGGTTGGCGTGGCGAAGGTGTCCGACAGGAGTTTTTCAGGAAGATACCGGTCCGCCGGCTGAATGCTGAACGGTGAACGCTTTGTCGGTTCCTGAATCCATTCAGAAGAAATCATCTTACACAGGTTTGTCATGCTTTATCTGCTGCTGATTGTTTTGCTTCTCGTCAT
>JBIQJX010000008.1:31777-50275 GCA_044507105.1 Nitrosomonas sp. | reverse complement strand
AACTACTTCGCTTCATGTGGATATGTAAATAAATAAACTAAAAATGCTCTAGCGGCAGCCCCGAGCGCAACGAATGACGCGCCTGAAAAATACGGATAGCGGATTATTAAAATCAGCCTCTGAGCTCGGGGATCACCTCCCCTTTCGGGATGAATCGAAGTGCCAGACCATTATTACACCAGCGTTGTCCGCGGGGAGGCGGCCCATCATTGAACACATGCCCCTGATGTCCCCCACAGCGCGCACAGTGATATTCAGTTCGAGGCATAATCAGCTTGTAGTCATGCTTCGTACCCACGTGGCCGGCTACAGGCCGGGTAAAGCTGGGCCAGCCCGTCCCGCTTAAATATTTATACCTGCTCTCGAACAAGGGCAGGTAACAGGCAGCGCATAAATAGATACCCTCCCGATATTCCTCATTGAGTTGGCTGCTTTCGGGACGTTCAGTCTCCTCTTCGAACAATACCTGATAAATCTCAGGCAATAACAGCGACCGCCATTCCTCATAAGGTTTATTGAGCGGCGTAACCGTAACCGGATCAATATTCATTTCACACCCATTCTCAACAATTAACAGATTTCATAAAACCCTCACCTTGCGGCTCTGTTCTGTCAGACACTTATATTCGATTATTCATTCACCGGCGACATTTTTATTTGTCAGCACTGCAGATTCCTTCTCCTGCTTCACTGACGGTCTTCAACGATGATGAATCACATGGGGGATAGCAGCTTTCAAATAGTAGATCATCGACCACAACGTCAGAATCGCAGCCAGATAAATCAGCCAGGTACCAATAACTTGCGAATCGAATGAATCACCTATGCTGTCATGGTAAAGCAGTAACGGGATAGCGGTCATTTGCGCGACCGTTTTAATCTTGCCCAGAAAAGAAACTGCCACGCTCCTGGATTTACCAATTTGCGCCATCCATTCACGCAATGCGGAAATCGTAATTTCGCGGCCGATAATGACTAAAGCGATAGGGGCATCAAGTCTTGCCAGATGCACCAGAACGATCAGTGCAGCAGCCACCATCAGTTTGTCTGCTACCGGATCAAGAAAAGCGCCGAATGCAGAAGTCTGGTTGAGTACCCGGGCCAGGTAGCCATCCAGCCAGTCCGTTAAGGCGGCCCCGCCGAATATGAGCGTAGCAGCCAGATTCTGGCCAGCTGGAGACAACCACTCCGTCGGCAGATAAAAAATCCCGACGAACAGAGGAATAGCCATAATGCGCAGCCATGTCAGGAAATTAGGAAGATTCATCGGCATAATCGAAAACTCCAATCTGTTTCAACTTATGATGTATCAGACAGAAAATTTCAGGGCTTGTCCCTCCCGCCGGGAAACAATCAATTTCCTGAAGTCTACAAAAGTGCCTGAACCGCAGCTTTCCAGCCGGCGTAGAGTCGCCCCCTTTCGTCTTCAGCCATAGCTGGCGTATGCACTCTGTCTCGCTGCCAGTATTGCTCAACCGCCTCCAATCCCGGAAACAGCTCTGCAGCAAGCCCGGCCAGGATTGCCGCACCCAGCGCTGTCGCTTCCGTCACTTCCGGCACCTCTACCGATTTATTCAGTATATCTGCCAAAAACTGGCACATGAATCTGTTGGCAACCAATCCGCCATCGATACGAATGACAGCTGCCTGATAACCACTATCCTCTTCTATCGCCGCTATCAGATCCATTGTTTGATATCCCTGAGCTTCAAGCGCCGCACGAATGATATGCGCTCGGGTCGTCTCCCGGGACAGTCCACAGATCATGCCGCGCACGTCCGCTCGCCAGTAAGGCGCTCCCAGTCCGGTAAAGGCGGGCACAAAATACACTTCATTACTGTCCGACACGCTGAGCGCCAGCGCCTCACTTGATGCGGTATCCTGAAAAAATTCCAATCCATCCCGCAGCCATTGAATCGCTGCTCCGGCAGCGAAAATCGATCCTTCTATGGCATACGTCATTTTCCCGTTCAGCCGATAGGCCGGGGTGGTCAGCAAACGATGGTGCGAAGGCTTAAAATCCCTCCCGATATTCATCAATGCAAAACAGCCGGTGCCATAGGTGGATTTAACCATACCCGGGCGGTAACACCCCTGCCCGATCAATGCGGCATGTTGATCACCCGCCATACCGCCGATGGGAATCTCCCGCCCGAACAACGCCCGATCAGTACTGCCAAACCCGGCGGCATTGTCCCGGACTTCCGGAAGAATGGCGGCCGGAATATCGAACAACGCCAGCAGATCTTCATCCCATTTCTGCTCCAGAATATTGAACAGCAGTGTCCGCGCGGCATTTGTCACATCGCTGGCATGCACTCGCCCGCCCGTCAGATGCCAGAGCAGATAACTGTCTACTGTACCAAACGCCAGTTCTCCGCGTATTGCGCGAGCGCGCATTCCCTCGATGTTATCCAGTACCCAGGCAATTTTACTGGCAGAGAAATAAGGATCAAACAGCAATCCTGTTTTAGCAGTTACCAGAGGCTCATATCCTTGTGCCCGAAGCTGCTCGCAGTACGCACTTGTTCGACGGTCCTGCCAGACAATCGCGTTATAAACAGGTTTGCCGGTCTTACGATCCCACAAAAGGGTCGTTTCACGCTGATTGGTAATACCAATGGCCGCAACTGATCTTACTATGCCGGGATCGGAGGCCAGCAGCTGGCGACAAACGTCGAGCGTATCACGCCATATGTCTTCGGGATCCTGCTCAACCCAGCCTTTGTGCGGGTAATGCAATGTCAGCTCTTTCTGTTGTATCCTGAGAACCGTGAGCTCTACAGAAAACAGAATGGCACGGGAGCTGGTCGTACCCTGGTCAATTGCCAAAATCGTCGGCTGATCACTCATCACCGGCTTTACGCAGAAAAGCGGAAAATCTCATGCGGATGCGGCAAATTTTGCCCTGCAATCTCAAATATCCGAATCCTGGGAAAATAGCTATTTTACTTACCGGTGATATTCACCCGAACGCTCAGGCTGATACGTCACTTCCTCGATCCGTACGCGCAATACCCCGCCACCCGGCTTGGGCCATTCAATCTCGTCCCCCTGCGAAAGACCCAGCAGCGCACTTCCCACTGGGGCAAGAATTGAAATTTTTTCACCGCTGGTATCAACATCCTTAGGATAAACCAGCGTCAGACAGAACTCTTCGGTAGAGGATTCCACTCTGAACCTGACAGTGGAATTCATTGTCACGACTGACGGTGGAATAGCTTCCGGATCAACCACATCAGCTCGGGCCAGTTCGGCTTCCAGATCATCTCTACCCGGAAACGCATTCTGGGGCAGAGAGTCCAGTAATAATTCCAGCCTCTCTGCGTCGAGTGACGAAATCATAATTTTAGGTTTCACGCTCATCTTTATTAAATTCCTCGAAATTTGTCATTCATATCAATCGCTGCAGAAAACAACCCATCAGCCAAAAAGAGATAATATTTCCGGAACAACCTTGCCAGTGGACTAATGAGAAGTACAGGGAAAAACGGATACAGCCGTACCCCGTCACAAGGAAAGCATAGATATTAAAGTACCATATATGGAAAGTTGAGAGATACCCTACGACTGACAATGCAGCCCATGTAAATCTCACTTGCAAGAATCACCAGCGGCTCTACCCTGGTTCAGTTCTGAGTCAATTCTGGCTGTAATACTTGCCTGAAATTTTTCTGGCAAGACAGATCAGTGTGATAGCTAATATCTGAACGCATCAGGTCCTGAGAGGTAATTCCGGGAACGGGATCGTTTTCTTAGATGAAACATACCTGACAGGTATTTGTACAGCCTCCACACTTATCCCTGCAGTATATCCCACCCGTACTATATTGACCAGCAACCTCGTCCCGGGTTCTTAACAGGTATATTCTGTAAGGAGCCCACACACTCCGATCATTGCAGGCAGCTGTCCAAGAAGAGCGAATCGACTCAGCATTACGCATCGTCCCGTACCCGCAGTGTACGATTCAATTCATTTCGGTACAAGCGCCACCGGGGCATATATTCATCCATCAATCTATGAAAGCGAGCGTTATGATAGCGTTCGTGCAAATGTGTCATTTCATGTACCAGAACATATTCCAGACACGATACCGGTTTTCTGATCAGCTCGAGATTCAGCCAGATACGCCGCGCGCCAGGATTACATGTGCCCCAGCGGGTTTTCATTTGCCTGATGCGAAGCTCAGCCACGCTCACTCCCACCACTGGCTCCCATTTAGCCAGCAGAGCTGGCAACTGCTCACGCAAACGACAGCGATACCAGCGCTGCAGCACAGCTTCCCGCATTTTACGGTCACTGCCGGAACATACGTTCAGCATCATTATGGTATTGCTTAATAACCTTACTGATGACGATCCTTCACGTTCGACCACCTCCAGCCGGAATCGATATCCCTGAAAATAATGATTCTCTCCAGTTACCATCGCATATTGCGATTGCCGGTCCTGGCGCCGAAAACGTTCCTGGTGCCGACAAATCCAGTCAAAGCGGGAAATAACAGCCAAACGGACAGCCTCATCATCAAGCTGTAATGGCGCTGCCACGCACACCCGCCCTGCTGGCGGATAAACTCTCACATAAATATGCCTGATATGCTTGCGAATGACTTCCACAGAAATGCCGCGCACGTCAATAGTGTAGCGTTCCATCATTACTTTGATTCTTAAATATTTTATATTTATCAATCGGTGAACACCAGTTGAACGCTCCGCAGAATGCATCATGCACGGTGTCTGGTAAAGCACGACGAAAGGACGAGGTCATTCTCTGCAACAAACACCATAACCAGGCAGCATGCCAACTGTGTAATCTCGTTGCAGCGGTCTCACTCATCGAATCAGCATGAGCGAAGACAACAGGTTCACTGTCCCCAAAGATTGCCAGAAGGTGACAAACGATCAGCGGTAATTCCCGGGTTGAATGCCACTATGGCAGTGGTCCGATGCGGGCGAGGATTGATGGCCGGTTTCTGACACCGCTGACGAGGGCTTCGATACCCAGCAGACCAATGATCGCAGCAGCGATGATGACTGTGACATCATCGGCCGGTGATGTACAAATGATAGCCAGTGCGCAGGTAACGAACAAAATACCCAGACCGACAGTCACCCAGCGGAAAACGCTATATCCGTGATTGATAGGATCATCAGTTTTTTTCATCGCAATACTCACCGTCAGGCAATAACAGCAGAATTCATAGAGAACCGGGAAATATCAGGACTACCGGAACATGAAACATGGAAATTTGCCAAATTCATCGCAATCCCTGTTTTCTTTCAGGAACATTAACGGATCAATTCCGGATTGGCTTGAGATGAATAGATAATCATGATTTTACCCTCTCATACTGTTAATACAGTTGTCATGGTTCAATGAACAAGTTACCTGATGCCATATAAACATATCATGCAAAACAGAAACAGGCCATTCGCAGGATTTCAGCGCAATTCCCGATATATTTTCTCTGCCAGTGTCCGGCTGATCCCCTCGGTCTGCTGTAATTCCTCGATACTGGCATTTTTCACACCTTTAAGCCCGCCAAAGCGAGTGAGCAGATTCTGGCGACGCTTGGTACCGATACCCGAAATTTGTTCCAGACTGGAGATTTTGCGGGCTTTTGCACGTTTCGCCCGGTGTCCCTGAATGGCAAAACGATGGGCTTCATCACGGATCTGCTGGATAAGGTGCAGCCCGGGATGATCGCCCGGCAAACGCAACGGCATTTCCCCCCCGGGAAATATCAGTTGCTCCAGACCGGGTTTACGTGATTCCCCTTTGGCTACACCCAGCAGCGGAATATCATTAAGACCCAGTTCAATCATCACTTCACGGGCAATCTTCACCTGCCCTTTGCCGCCATCAATCAGGATCAGATCAGGCAGTTTACTTTCTTCCATGGTAATTTTGGTGTAGCGCCGTTGCAGGACGTCACGCATTGCAGCATAGTCGTCTCCCGGCATGATGCCGGTAATGTTATAGCGGCGATATTCGCCGTTGCGCATGGCAAAGCGATCGTATACCACACAAGATGCCATTGTCGCCTCCCCCATAGTATGGCTGATATCAAAACATTCGATACGCATCAGGCCCGGCAGATGCAATACTTCCTGCAGTGCCTGCAACCTGTCTTCCTGACTGGCCTGCCGTGTGAGCATCTGTTGCAATGCCAGCTCCGCGTTCTCGGTTGCCATATCCAGCCATTTGCGCCGCTCACCAATCGGATTGGTCGTCAGGGTGATCTTATGCCCGGCCTGTCCGGACAACAGCTCCTGCAACAGCGACACACGAATTTTTTTGCCAAGAATGATGAGAGACGGCACACTGCGATGCAGATAATGCTGCGTGACGAATGCCTCCAGCACAGCAGCCATATCGTGTTCCTGCGCATTCTGTGGAAAGAAAGTCTTGTCGCCCAGATGCCGCCCGCCCCGAATCATGACCAGATTGACTGCAACAGCATGATCACCAGCCCGGGTCACACAGGTAATCACATCTGCATCCAGCGCCTTGCCACTATCGACGAACTGTTTTTCCTGGATTTTGCGCAGCGCCTGCATCTGATCGCGGAACAGCGCTGCCTGCTCATAATCCTGCCGATCGGCAGCGTCGATCATTTTCTGTTCGATGGATTTCAGTACCTCTCCCTGTTTCCCTTGCAAAAACAAAGCGGCGCTGTTCACATCCTCCTGATATGCTTCTGCGGTCACCAGACCCACACAGGGAGCGCTGCAGCGCTTGATCTGATACAGCAGACAGGGCCGGGTACGATGATCGAATACTGAATTCTCACAGGTACGCAGGCGAAAGACTTTCTGCAACAGCTGAATGCTGGACTTGACTACCCCTGCGTTGGGGAAAGGACCGAAATACTGATGCTGATTATCCAAAGTCCCCCGGTAAAAGGCGAGCCGGGGAAAAGCATGCCGGGTCAGCAGCAGATAAGGATAAGATTTATCATCCCTGAACAGAATGTTGTAGCGCGGCGTCAGGCTTTTAATCAGATTGTTCTCGAGCAGCAACGCCTCTGCTTCGGATCGCGTGACCGTGGTTTCAATACCGGCGATCTGCGACACCATCAGTCGGATGCGCGGTGACAAACTCGACTTCTGAAAATAGGACGCCACCCTTTTTCGAAGCTCAATCGCCTTCCCTACATAAATCACATCGCCTGCTGCATTCAGCATGCGATAAACTCCCGGCTGCGCGGGCAGGGTCAGAACAAATGCTTTACCGTCGAAGTTACGATCTGACAAGGCACAATTACCCCCTTATCTTATCCGGTTATTTATCGTCACCCAGCAATTTACCGCCAATTGCCCAGTTTTCATGCGACATTTCATCGAAGGCAATGTAAGTATAGGATTTAGGCTTATGCGCGATGCGCTCCAGTGTGTCTGTGATCTCCATTGCGATCTGCTGTTTCTGTTCATTACTTAATGAACCGGCCAGCCGGATATTGACATAAGGCATATTTATTCTCCTGATAGTTCATCTGGTTTGATTATCGTCATGTCCTGACAGATGCCGGCGATGACCTGTTCGAACATAGCCTCAGTCAGGCGCCGGGTCTGCGTATTGTAGCGACTGCAATGATAACTGTCATAGAGCCTCACTCCTCGCTCCACATCATGAGTGGCTCCATGGCTGAAGGGAAAATCCCGGGATCGATACCCCAATGCCATCAGCACGGCCTGATGCGCGACGGTGCCCAATGCCAGCAACGCCTGTCCGCCATGATTGATGAATTCATTCAACTCGGCTGCCAGAAAAGCGTTGCATTGCCGTATTTCAACCGGTCGCGGCTTGTTCGCAGGCGGCAGGCACTTGACTGCATTGGTGATTCGACAATTAATCAATTCCAGTCCATCATCTGCCGCAACGGACTCATTGTGGCTGGCAAAGCCAAATTTGTACAACGTCCGGTATAACAGGATACCAGCGTAATCCCCGGTAAAAGGCCGGCCGCTCCGATTGGCACCATGCATCCCCGGTGCCAGCCCGACAATCATCAGCCGGGCGGATACAACGCCAAAAGGTGGAACCGGGCGGGCATAATAATCGGAATACTCGGCCCTCACATTCTCCAGATGCTGCGCCAGACGCGGACAATCCCGGCAATTCTGCCGAAACGGGGTAGATACAGTCACTGAATTCTTTTGTTGTAGAATGGGCATTTCTGATTTTCTATTCAGGTAAGCAATTATCCGTGAGCAAAATTCCCGCTACTGAAATCCGCACCGGCAACCTGATCGAGTGGGACAGGCGTATCTGGCGTGTACTCAAATGTTACCACGTCCATGTAGGAGGGCGGGGCGGAGCATTCATGCAGGTCGAAATGAAGGATATCGAAGCAGGCACCAAAATCAACCAGCGTATTCGCTCTGAGGAAAAAGTAGAACTTGCAATTGTCGAGCTGCGCGCAATGATCTTCCTCTATCAGGAGGGACGCAATTATATTTTTATGGATCAGAAAAGCTACGAACAACTCGATCTGTCGCAAGATTTTCTCGAAGGACAAACGGGATATCTGTTACCTGATACCGAAGTTCAGATCAGCTTTCACAACGAACGCCCCATTGCGGTACAACTTCCTCCGAATGTCACTCTGACTGTTGTGGGTACTGAACCCAATATCAAAGGAGCAACTGCAACAAGTTCTTATAAACCTGCTACAGTCGAAACCGGACTGGTCGTTATGGTGCCACCGTTTGTGCTGCAGGGAGAAAAAATAAAAGTGAATACCGATACCGGTGAATATATCGAACGCGTGTAAAGCATCCCAGTATAAATTGCAGTTTGTATCACTGCTCCTCCTGTGCTGGTTAAATCTGTTATGGAATGGGACAACTCTGGCTGCCTCCTCTGCGGAAACGGAAAAAAAAGCTGCCCCCGTCGAGGTCATGATCACGGCACCCTCCTCAGTCCAGGAACTGGTAGAAAAATATTTTGTGCCCCCTGAAAAACCATTTGCAGATGAAACCGCTCAGGCAGTCTATGCCCGTAACATCAAACGGGAAACCACAGAACTGCTGGCAACAGAAGGATATTTCACGCCGGAAATCGAGTTCGGAAAACAATCGAACGACAAAGGCTATGAACTGCGCATCACACCCGGCCCCCGGACGCGGGTCGCCGCTGTATCGATCGAGTTTCACGGAGATCTGGCGGCCGACACACCTGAACGCCGTGCACGTGCAGAACGGTTACGCGCCGAATGGCCGCTGACACCGGGTAAAATTTTTCGCAGTGCCCGCTGGGAAGATGCCAAAGCTGCTTTACTGTCCAGCGTGGCAGACAGAGATTATGCTACGGCACGTATTGTCGACAGTCAGGCGAAAGTCGACCCGGACACCGCTCAGGCGACTCTGACAGTCATCATCGATTCCGGCCCGGCCTTCCATTTCGGGGATTTACAGATCACCGGCCTGGAACGCTACCAGCCGGAGATCATTCAGAACAGCGTCCCCTTCCGCAGTGGGGACCCCTATCGCCGGGATCAGTTGCTCGCTTTCCAGGCAGCACTGCAAAACAGCCCTTTGTTCAATTCGGCGGCTGTCACTGTCGAATCTGATCCCGCGCAGCATGAGGCTGTACCGGTCATCGTCACCCTGACCGAGGCAAAATCCAAACATCTGGGTGCAGGTGTAGGATACAGCTCCAACAACGGTGCACGCGGAGAAATCAATTACCGTGATTACAATTTCCTGGGTCGAGCATGGAATTTGAGCAGCCTGTTACGTCTGGAACAGAAGCGCCAGACATTTTCAGCGCGGGTGGATACGCTGCCGGATGCTAACCGCTATCACTACACTTTTGGTGCACGCGTCGAAATGACCGATATCAAAAACCTGAAAACTTTCAACCAGCGCGTGGATTTCTCCAGAATCCGGACATCTGCACATTCCATTATGCAGATTGGGGTCAACTGGCAGCGGGAAGAGCGAGAACCGGCCGGCGCGCCCAATACCGTCAATGAGACACTGGCATTGGATTTCTGGTACCGCTACCATGACATCAATGATCCGATATATGTCAGGAGCGGATTCGTCTCCGAAGTACGACTGGGGGGAGGGTCCAGTTACGTACTGTCCGAGCGTGATTTCATTCGCAGTTATGTCCGGCATCAGCACTGGCTGCCGATCGGTCAGCGCGACACCCTGTATTTTCGCGCAGAAGCCGGTTACACCCTTGCCTCCTCCCGTCAGGGTATCCCCCAGGAATACCTGTTCCGGGCCGGGGGGATTCAGTCGATCAGAGGGTATGATTTTCTGAGTCTGGGGGTACGCGAAGGTAATGCTATCGTCGGCGGACGCGTCATGGCAACCGGGACGGCCGAATATATCCGCTGGTTTACAGACGACTGGGGAGCGGCAGTGTTCGCCGATGTCGGGGATGCAGAAGACAGCTGGCGAAAGTTCAATCTGGCACTGGGATATGGGGCCGGTGTACGCTGGCGCAGCCCTGCCGGCCCTTTTGCACTCGACCTGGCCAGACGTCATGATACAGGTACATTACGGCTGCACTTCTCGATCGCAGTAGCATTCTGATATGGACAACACCGAAGATCACGCACCTCAACCTGCTGCCAAGGGGACCGGCGCCTTCAAAAAATGGCTGCTGGGAGCACTGATACTGTTGATACTGGGAATAACCGGAGGAATTCACTGGTTGTTTTCCACATCCTCAGGACTGCACTGGTTGCTTGCGACCGCTTCCCGGGCGACCGACGGCGCACTGACCTTTTCCGGCGTGACAGGCAGTCTGCGACGTACTTTTCATGCTCAATCCATTGTCTTCCGGGATGATAAACTGGTTGCGCTGGTGGAAGACCTGACGTTCCGCTGGCAGCCCCAACATTTACTGACAGGAAATTTACTGATTGAAGCACTGACTGTCCGGTCAGTCGAGGTGCACAGTGCTCCGTCAGAGGAAGAAGAATCTGCCGCGCCCCCTGAAAGCCTGCGACTTCCGATAAACATTACGATCAGCAAACTGGGCCTTCGGTCACTGAAGACCTATACCCTCGGCAACGATACGCCGGATATCATCGTCACCGACCTGGCCCTGCGACTGGACAGTGATGGTCAGCGCCATCATTTGCAGACTCTGGCACTGGAATTGGAATGGGGAAAAATAGCAGGGAATCTGCAAATCGATGCGGATCCACCGTTTGATATCGCCTCGCGGTTGGTCTTCTACAATTGGGCAACTGCCGTCAATACCGATGGCAAACCGAGCTATTTCACCATCCGTCTGGGTGGCAACCTGGAGCAGATCAAAGCAGCACTGGCAGTAAAAGATGGAAAACTGGACGGCAAGGGCACTCTCAGTCTGCAACCTTTTGCTGAAATGCCGCTGTCTGCGATGGATCTTGCCTTTACCGGACTGAATCCCAGTATCTTTTCTCCCGATTTACCCAAAGCTGATCTGAGCTTTCACAGTCACCTGCATGACACACAGGCGGGTCAGTTAACGGGGTATCTCCTCACGAATAATACGATAGCCCGCCCCCTTGACAAAGACGGACTGCCCCTGAAAGAAGTCCGAATGCAGATTGCCATCACAAACGATCATATACAGCTCAGCGATATTGCAATACGTCTGTCTGATCAGGATAACGCTGCAGGCAGCCTCGCGGGGAATCTATCCTGGCTGACCGGCACACAGTCAGGATCGGCCGATATCCGGGTTCAGCAGCTCAACCCGGCTGTATTGGAAAGCAGTCTGCGCCCGGCAAAACTGTCCGGCAATCTGCAGTTAAACGGTGATCAGAATTCGCAACAGGGCCAAATCACGCTCTATGACAAAGCTTTACGATTCAACATGGATATGGCCTTGTCGCATACAACTTCAGCCGTTGCGATAGAAAAACTCAAGGTTGCGCATGGTGATTCCAGTCTGTCGGGTCACGGCGTGCTGCAACTGGATGAATCACAACCTTTTACCTTCGAAGGACTACTTAAACAATTCGATGTTTCCGCCTTTGCCGATGTACCCCGCTCTGATCTGAACGCCAGTTTCAAGCTGGCAGGTCAGCTTGTCCCGCAACCCGCCGGCAACATCGACTTTGCAATCAAACAAAGTCATTTCGCCAATCAGCCGATCACCGGGCAGGGCATCGTTGCACTACAACAATCCAACCATATCCGAAGTGATGCCCATTTGCGTCTGGGTGATAACCGACTCGAAATAAAAGGTAAGCTAGGTAACCCGAGCGATCATCTGCTATTGGCGCTGTCTGCTCCTCAGCTGGCACAACTGGGGTTGGGGTTGAAGGGAGACATTCATTCCCGTGTCACACTCACTGGCACCCTTGATCACCCCGGTGTGGTGTTCGAGGTGGATTCAAATCATTTCAATTTCCGCGACGAACATCAGCTTTCTCATCTCAAAACCCGGGGCAATTTACAGGGAACAGCGATCAATCTCGATCTCCAGACAGGAGACTATCGTATGGGAACGGAAACCTATCTGCAGAAACTGTCGGTCGGGCTCACCGGCACACAGGCACACCACAAACTGCTGCTCAAAAGTGATATCGGTCCGACTACTGAAGTAGTGTTTCAAGCCAGTGGCAGCTTGACCACTCAGCCGGGCAATGCTCAGCATTTTCAATGGGATGGAGTACTTGAGAAAATTGCTTTGACAGGATCGGTGCCTCTTGATCTGGTTACCCAGCCTACCGTTCGGATCGGCCCCGAACAGGCTATGCTGGGGCACACCCGCTTCACGGTCGCGGGGGGTGAAATCGATATCCAGCAGGCACAATGGACACCCAAACACTGGTCCACTCAGGGGAATTTTACCCGTATCGCGTTACGGTCAGGCGACCTGTCGCCGGAAAGCTTTGAACCACTGAAGCTCGGGGGGGACTGGCAATTCACGGCAGACCGGCAGCTGAGCGGATATCTGCGCGTCCGGCAGGAAGGAGGGGATATCGTCCTGCCACTGGAAACTCCATTCGCACTGGGCCTGCAAACACTGACCTTCAATCTGCTAGCAGAAGATAACAATCTGAACGGACAACTTACCGTTCGCGGAAAACATATCGGCGAAACGACCGCTCAGGCTAGTATCCCGCTGCGATCAACCGATACTGCCTGGGAAATCCGAAAGGATGCTCCACTCAGTGGCAAGTTGCAACTCGATATCCCGGATCTTTCCTGGATCGGACCGGTACTGAACGATGGCCTGCACAGCGGCGGCCGGCTTGCTGCGCAAGCGATGCTGGCAGGTACCTTTGACCAACCGGTTTTACAGGGTACGGTTACGGGTGATTCATTGACGATCGCCTTGCTCGACGAGGGTCTGCAATTGAAGGAGGGCAAACTTGCAGTCCGTTTTGACCAGGACAGGCTTCAGCTCGATACACTCCACTTCACTGCTCCACTCGAGAAACCATCGAAAGACCGTCTATTAAAAAATCTGAAACTGGCGCGCGACTCCGGCAGCCTGGATATGTACGGTAGCCTGGACATCCATAACCAGCACAGTGAGCTGACTATCGAAATCGATCATTTACCTCTCACACAGCAGACTGAACGCTGGATCGTTGTTTCCGGAAACAGCAGGATTGGTTTCAGAGACCAGGCACTCGATATCACAGGAAAAATTGTCGCTGACGTAGGGTTCCTGAAACCACCCGAAGGTGGCAGACCCGAACTGGCTGATGACATAATCATCAGCAGTGAAACCGAGCCTGAACCTGAAGCATCAGATCTGCAGGTCAACCTTGACGCGACTCTTGATCTGGGAGAGCGCTTCTTCCTGCGTGCTTCAGGACTGGAGGGCCGTCTGGCGGGTCAATTACGCCTGCGCAGCAAGCCCGGGGAGCTACTCAGTGCAACTGGAACCATTGCCACACGCGACACTCGCTTCGAAGCCTATGGTCAGCGTTTGCTTGTCCGGCGCGGCATCGTGAATTTTGATGGTCCACTCGATAATCCGGGGCTCAACATTCTGGCCATCCGCACCAATCTCCCACCAGGCTCTGAAGCTGAATTATCCGGGGTTATCGACCAGCCTTCTCAGGATAGTGGTATCAATGCGCTCGCTGTACGCAGCGGTTCGCGCGTGGAAGCCGGTGTCGAAATTACCGGTACGGTCAGGCGTCCCAAAATCAAACTGGTCTCACAACCGGAAGTCCCCGATTCAGAAAAATTGTCCTGGATCGTTTTAGGTCGCCCCCCTGATGCAGGCGGCCTGGATAGTGCCTTGTTGTTGAGTGCAGCGGGAAGTATCCTGGGTGGAACTGATGAAGGTGTGCTGGACAGTATCACCCAAGGACTGGGGATTGACGATTTCTCGATCCGGCAGCAGCCAGGAGGCTCTCTGACTAATCAGATTGGCACTGTCGGCAAACGGTTGTCATCACGCGCTTATTTGAGCTATGAACGGGGACTGACTTCAGCATCCGCTGGTATCGCCAAGCTCACTTACAGTCTGTTTCCCAATGTCTCGGTGGTAACACGAGCGGGGGATGACAGTGCCGTCGATCTGTTTTATAACTTTCACTTCGACTGATCAAGATCGATCAGACAGATTCAGAAACTACACGACCTGCAAGCGCTTCCACAACTGGCGCCGCGGGCCCAGCAGGTCGGCAAGTGTATAACCATCGAGTACTGCCATAAAAGCAGAGAGTGCTTCACCGATGGCTGTACGCAGCACACAACTGCAACCAATCACACATGAACTCTGATCACTGAAGCATTCGACGATATTCATCGAGGCTTCCGTATGGCGTATTACGTCACCAATATTGATCTTTTCAGGCGCACGGGCAAGGCGGATACCGCCATTCTTTCCGCGCAACGTATCCACATACCCAAGCTGACCCAGCTGATGCACAATTTTGACAATATGGTTACGTGAAATACCGTAACAATCGGCGATCTCAGTGATAGTGGACAAGTCCTCCCCCTTCAAACCAAGATAAGTCAGGACGCGCAAAGCATAATCACTGTAATTGGTCAGCCTCATAAAGCATTACCCATTCGTTCAATGTGGATTAATAGTATACCTTCTCTTTTCTGTTTTTGTCTGAAAAGCAACAGCCGGAAAAAGATGATGTTCAGACTTCTGATTTATCGTTTCATTCTCAGGACCTGTTGACAATCTCATTTAGCCGGGTAAAATTGCCCCTAAAGATGTTTTTGATATACATCTTATAGCCAGATAACCTTTTGATCATTCAGGAGAATAACGGCGAATACTTTTATTTTTTGTATTTGCCGGGACATGTTGTCCACAAAAAGATATATACAATATACACCTAAAGGACCGATCTATGAAAAATATAGTGATGTTTCCGTATCACCCCCGCATTAGCATTATTTTTATGTTGTGCGCACTGATGATGATCCCGGTAGCCAGCTGGGCTGAGAAACATGAGTTCGACATGACTATCGAAGACACCCGAATTGTTCTGGTCGGCAACAGGGATTTCCACACGTTTGCCTACAACGGTCAGGTTCCTGCACCTCTCCTTCATGTCAAGGAAGGGGATGAGGTCACGGTAAACCTGACCAATATAACTGCCCTGCCCCATACTATTCATTGGCATGGCATGCTCCAGCGCGGCACCTGGCAGAGTGATGGCGTCCCTCATTCCACTCAGCATGCGGTGGAACCCGGGGAGACGTATACCTATAAATTCAAGGCCGAGCCGGCTGGCACCATGTGGTATCACTGCCATGTCAATGTCAATGAACACGTCACTATGCGTGGTATGTGGGGGCCTCTCATTGTGGAGCCCAAAGATCCCCTCCCAATCGAGAAAAAAGTAACCAAAGATTACATTCTGATGCTTTCCGACTGGGTGTCTGCCTGGGCGAACAAACCCGGTGAAGGCGGTATTCCGGGAGATATGTTTGATTACTATACGATCAATGCCAAATCCTTTCCTGATACACAGCCGATACGTGTCAAAAAAGGAGATGTTATAAGACTTCGCCTCTTTGGTTCAGGTGATCTGGTCCATGCGATTCATACTCACGGCCACATTTCACAAATTGTCTTTAAAGACGGATTCCCTCTGCCCAATCCTATTAAAGCCGACACTGTCGTCGTCGGCCCGGGTGAACGTTATGACGTTATCATCGAGATGGATAACCCCGGTTTGTGGATGATACATGACCATGTCGACACACATACTACCAATGGAGACAGAGTTGACGGCGGAATCATGACGACAATCGAGTATGAGGAAGTCGGTCTCGATCACGATTTCTATGTATGGAAAGACAAGAAATTTGTACCGGATTTTTACTATGAAGAATCTCTGAAGAAGGGTTTTGGAATGCATAACTCCAAGGTCTTCAAAGGGGAGCTCATCGAAGAATAATGTTTAGCAACAACCAAAGGAGAAAAATGATGAAATCATATCTGTTGGCAGCAATCAGTGCAGGCTTTCTCGCAACATCATTCGCAACTTCCGCTGCGGATGGACCTGCCCTGCTGGAATCAAAATGCGCTTCCTGCCATGCACTGACCCAGCCGGACGGTGATTCTCTGGATCATATATGGGAACGCAAAGGGCCGGATCTTTATTATGCCGGCGACAAATTCAACAAGCCATGGCTGGTGGAATGGCTGCAAGATCCGGTCAGGATCCGCCCGGCCGGTCAATTTTATCTTAAGCATGTCAAGCCCGGCGACAAAGTGGATGTCGTGGATGAGTCCACGCTTATAGAACATCCCACACTGGAACAGGCTGATGCTGAAGCAGCTGCTGATGCATTAATGGCACTGACGGCACCGGAAGGGATGATTGAGAAAGGGAAAGTTGAAGCCAAAAAACCATCCCCAATGGCAAAAATGCTCTTCACCAAACTGCGCGGTTGCTACGCCTGCCATTCGACGGGTGATGGAAAAGGAGGATTGTCAGGGCCCGAATTGCATACTGGCGGTGAACGTCTGCAACCCGATTTTATTTATAGCTACATCAAAGATCCACAGAAAATCGACAAAGGCGTCTGGATGCCCAAGCTCAAAATTTCCGAGCAGGATCTGCAAAATCTCACCAACTACATCATTCAAATGAGTGAAAAAAAAGGAGGCTAAACGATGAATATCAGTCGCGCTATTTTACGATTTGCGGGAATCAGTCTGGTTTCCCTATGCTTCTTCTCCAACCCGGCTACTGCAGCGGAGGATGACCAGTTCAAGCATGCTGAGCATCTCTACGATACCTATTGCACACAATGCCATGGTGTCAACCGTGATGGTAACGGCCTCAACAGTGCCTTTATATCTGTTCAGCCGCGTGATCACAGTGATCCGAAAGGGATGGGTGATATTCCCAACGAGGAGATTATCGAAGTCATCAAAAAAGGAGGTCTTGCTGCCAACAAATCCGTATTAATGCCAGCCTGGGAAGGCATTTTCAGCGATGAAGAAGTCGATCAGCTGGCTGCTTATCTGCGTCATATCTGCCAATGCGGCTCAAATTAATTAAAATCAAATCTATAAAAAAGAGGGAAAAACAATATGAAATATAAGCACCTGTTTAATGCGAGTTTTGCTGCACTGTTTGCCGGTATACTTTTGCCGGGATTGCAGGCAGAAGCTGTAGCCAAAAAGGTACCGGTAACGATCCATGCCGTGGAAAAAGATGTGCCTTATGATAATAAAGGCAGTACTTATCATGCTTGGACTTTTGGCGGGACGGTTCCGGGGCCGGTTGTTCGCGTTACTGAGGGAGATATAATCGAATTTACCCTGATTAACGATGAAGGCAATAAAAACTCGCATAGCATGGATTTTCATGCTGCCAGAGTGGACGTCGTCACAGATTTTGATTCTGTCAAACCAGGTGAAACGAAAAAATTTACTTTTCCTGCTGACAAACCCGGTGTGTTCTTCTATCACTGCGGTTCGGATCCGATGATTCAGCATATCGCCCGCGGGATGTATGGTGTAATCATCGTCGATCCGAAGGATGAGTTTGCTTTTCCCAAACCAGACCGTGAGTATGTCCTGATTCAGGCTGAACATTATGAAAATCCGGACGACAAAACAGCCATGATGCGAAACAAATGGGCGAATGTCGTCTTCAATGGAGGTATTTTCAAGTACAGCCCGGTGCATGATGCTGAGGCCACTCGCTGGCTGCAGGCTAAACCAGGCGAACGGGTGCGTATCTATTTCGTCAACGCGGGTCCCAATGAATTTTCATCACTCCATCCCATTGCAGGCATGTGGGATAAGGTTTTTCCTAGCGGGAGTCCCAAAAATGTCCTGCATAATATGCAATCCTATACGGTTGGGCCGGGTGATGCGGCAGCTCTAGATCTGATTTCACCGGTCGAAGGTGCCAATGCAATTGTTGATCACGCTATGCACCACGCATTGAGTGGCGCAATAGCCGTCATCATGTTCAGCGATGATGCCGACCCTGAAATGGGCCGTGGTGACAATATTCTGATCCGCTAAATAAAAATATCCTGGGGCATGAACCTCCAATGCCCCATGGAAATTTATCCTCCCTTAAG
>JBIQJX010000008.1:0-31677 GCA_044507105.1 Nitrosomonas sp. | reverse complement strand
AGGCAATCAACTGCGGTTTCAGGATTCCTGCAGGCTGAGAATAAAAGAGATAACAACATCTCCAACCTGTGTTTTGTCATGCAATTCACATCATGACAGCAACAGGTATTTCAGGTCCTGACTCTTTGTTATACTCTGAGTCATGCAAGTCGTCATCATCAGCGGATTGTCCGGTTCGGGGAAAACCATTGCGCTCAATGTCCTGGAAGACTCCGGTTATTACTGTGTCGATAACCTGCCTGCATCCCTGCTTATCGATCTGATCAGCCATCTGCAGACACTGGAGAAATACAGCCATGTTGCGGTAGCGGTCGATATGCGCAGCAGCGACAGCATCGCTATCCTCCCACGACAGCTCGCAGCACTCTATTCCCAAGGTATTCGGACAAAATTCATTTTTCTCAACGCCCGTACCGATACGCTGATTCAGCGCTTTTCTGAAACACGCCGCAGACATCCTCTAACCGATAAAAACATCACCCTGGAAGAAGCCATCCGGCGTGAACGTGAGGCCCTCGTTACGCTGGCAGAACTTGGACATCATATCGATACCAGTTCGGTGCGGCCTAATGCGTTGCGAAATTTCATCAAGGATTTCATCGCAGAAGACCGTAATCTGCCGTTACTGACACTGTTATTCCAGTCATTCGGTTATAAACATGGCATTCCGCTGGATGCAGATCTGGTGTTTGATGTACGCTGCATTCCCAATCCGTACTATGATCCGCAACTGAGAGAGCTGACTGGTCACGACCCCGAAGTCATCCGTTTCATGGAAGCCCAGCCGGACGTATCAAAAATGATCGGAGATATTCGCCATTTTCTTGACACATGGCTACCGGCTTATATACGGGATAACCGGGTCTATCTCACTATTGCAATCGGTTGTACCGGCGGACAGCACCGCTCTGTTTATTTTGCAGAAATGCTGGCATCTCATTTTCGTGACATTACCCATGTACTGGTACGCCATCGCGGTCTGGCGGAATACGGCTATCACTACGCACGCAAATAATCCTTTTTCCTTCCCAGCCAGCGTTGCAGGTGGCATCGTGCCTCTTCCGGATAATCACGCAACATAATTTCAGCAGTGTTCCGTGCAATGTCGAGCAGATCAATATCCTTCTCCAGATCGGCAAACCGCAGCAGGGGAATGCCACTCTGGCGTGTACCGAGAAATTCGCCCGGGCCCCGCAGCAAAAGATCCTGACGGGCAATTTCGAATCCGTCATCATGATCGAAAATAATCTGCAATCGTCTGCGGGCAACTTCGGACAGCGGTTGCTGATACAGCAGAATACAGATACCCGTGTCTGATCCGCGGCCGATCCGGCCGCGTAACTGGTGCAGCTGTGACAACCCCATGCGTTCAGCATGCTCGATCACCATCAGGGAAGCATTAGGCACATCCACCCCTACTTCGATCACAGTCGTGGCAACCAGCAGCTGCAACTCTCCCTCACTGAACTTCGTCATAATGGCGGATTTTTCATTGCTGTCCAGCCGGCCATGAATGAGAGCACTTTTCAGGTCCGGAAAAACCTGCTTCAGTGTTTCCCAGGTTTCCATTGCCGTTTGGAGCTGCAATGCTTCGGATTCCTCGATCAGCGGGCAAACCCAGTAGGCCTGCCGTCCGGTCTGACAAGCATCACGGACACGGGCAATGATTTCTTCCCGCCGACTGTTATCGATCAACCTGGTCACCACCGGCGATCTGCCAGGCGGCAGTTGATCAATGACTGACACATCCAGATCCGCAAAATAACTCATGGAAAGAGTCCGGGGGATAGGTGTCGCACTCATCATCAATTGATGAGGTACTCCTTCCTTATTTTCTCCTTTCATACGTAATGCAAGTCGCTGACCGACTCCAAAACGATGCTGCTCATCGATAATTACCAGCCCCAACCGGCCGAACCGGACTGTCTCCTGAAACAGGGCATGGGTGCCAATCACCAGCGCGGCTGCACCACTCGCTATCTTTCCCAGCTCCTCGTTACGATGGCTCTTTTTCTGGCTGCCGGACAGCCAGGCGATAACCGTTCCGAGCGGCTTCAGCCAGACAGATAATTTCCGGAAATGCTGCTCAGCCAGAATCTCGGTAGGGGCCATGACAGCAGCCTGGTAACCGTTTCCAATCGACTGCAGCGCAGCCAGTACCGCCACGATCGTTTTACCACTGCCCACATCCCCCTGCAACAACCGCTGCATGGGATACGGACGTGCCAGATCAGCGCCTATTTCGGCTATCACTCTGCGCTGCGCCTCTGTCAGGCTGAATGCCAGTGATGCCTGCAACGCCTGCTGCAAAGCGTCCTGCTGATGCAGAACAGGGGCCCGATGGCTGCGCCGCCGGTGATAATGACAACGCATGGAAAGCTGTTGCGCCAGTAGCTCATCGAACTTGATCCGGCGCCAGGCCGGATGAGTGCGTTGCTGCAAAGATCCGACTGATACCCCGGCAGGCGGATGATGCAGCAAACCCAAGCTATCCCTGAACATGGGTAACCGGTTGGCAAATAATATCGGCTCCGGGAGAATTTCTGCCAAAAGACCCTGATTCTGCATACGTTCCAGAGTCTGCATAATAAGTTTGGCAAGCGTCCGTTGCGACAGGCCGGCAGTCACCGGATAAACAGGCGTCAGCGCAGCAGCCAGCGCCATATCGCCACGCACCACCCGACATTTCGGATGCACCATTTCCAGTCCCCGGAAACCGGCGCGCACCTCGCCCAACACCCGTAACCGTATACCGGGCGACCAGGCTGTTACCTGGCTGGCATAAAAATTGAAAAAGCGCAGATAAAGCGTACCACTGTCATCATTTATCCTGCAAACGAATTGCCGCCGCGGACGAACCAGTATTTCCTGTTCGGTTACAACTCCCTCGATCTGCACGGTATTTCCCGAAACAACTTCACTGATCAGCGACAGGCGTGTCTCATCCTCATATCGCAACGGCAGATGCAGAATCAGATCAAAATCGCTGCACAGACCGAGGCGCTGGAGTTTTTTCCGCAGCGCTTCGTCGAGTGAATCGAAAAATGGAGCAGCCAAGGGAAAAGATGACGTAAACGATGCCCCGGTTATTTATCCAGCACCACGATTGCATCCATTTCCACCAGCGCACCGCGTGGCAATGCCGCTACCCCCACCGCAGCGCGTGCCGGATAAGGCTGACTGAAATGTCTGCCCATGATTTCATTTACTTTGGAAAAATCGTTCAAATCAGTCAGGTAAACATTCAACTTGACGACATCACTCAAATCCCCTCCACTGGCTGCTATTACTGTCTTGAGATTAGTAATGACCCGTTCTATTTGGGCGTCGATCCCCTGTACCATTTCCATACTCGCCGGATCAAGCCCGATCTGGCCCGAAAGGTAAACGGTTTCCCCGCCTGTTACCCGGACAGCCTGGGAATAAGTACCGATTGCCTGCGGGGCATCCTCGGTCCGGACAATGAATTTGCTCATTCTGACTCCTTGGATAATACGATAAAATAAAGATGCTCAATGAGCATACGCACAGGCGGCAATTTTTCAATTTTCGACAAAGAGTGAGTCCATGCAGAAACTCATCATTCAGGGAGGCGTGGAGCTTCATGGTGAAACCAGCATCTCCGGCGCCAAAAATGCTGCTTTGCCCGTATTGTGCGCATCGTTGCTGACTGCTGGAACGCTCACGATACAGAATCTCCCGCATCTTAGGGATATCACCACCATGCTGGCGCTGCTCGAACAGATCGGCGTACGTATTTTAACAAATGCTCCGGATGGAGCAGAACTGTCTGCAGCCAGCATTATCAATCCGACCGCCTCGTATGATATGGTCAAAACCATGCGTGCTGCCATCCTTGTTCTGGGCCCGCTGCTGGCACGAACAGGGCAGGCCCATATTTCCCTCCCGGGTGGCTGTGCGATCGGTCTGCGCCCGGTAGATCAGCACATCAAGGGTCTGCAGGCCATGGGAGCGGAAATCAGTATCGAACAGGGTTATATCCGGGCCAGAGCCGGACGCTTGTCCGGTGCACGCATTATCATGGATATCGTCACCGTCACCGGTACCGAAAATCTGATGATGGCAGCCACCCTTGCCTCCGGCACCACCATCCTGGAAAATGCGGCCCGGGAACCTGAAGTAGTCGATCTTGCAGATTGCCTCATCAGCATGGGGGCAAATATCCAGGGCGCCGGTAGTGACGTCATTATTATCGAAGGCGTGAACAGTCTGCACGGCTGTTCACATACTGTGATGCCGGATCGTATCGAAACCGGAACTTTTCTAAGCGCAGTCACTGCCTGCGGGGGTGAAGTGTATCTGACGCACACCCGGGCAGACACACTCGATGCCGTGCTCGACAAGCTCATCGAGGCCGGCGCGGATATTGACACGGGAGAAGACTGGATCCACCTGAGCATGAACCGCCGACCGCAACCGGTCAGTTTGCGCACTGCCCCCTATCCGGCTTTCCCTACGGATATGCAGGCACAATTCATGGCCATGAACAGCATCGCTGACGGCACATCAGTCATTACCGAGACTATTTTTGAAAACCGTTTCATGCACGTACAGGAACTCAAACGTCTGAATGCCGATATCCAGGTGGAAGGCAATACCGCCATCGTATGCGGTATTCCGGAGCTCGACGGGGCCAGTGTCATGGCCACCGATCTGCGTGCTTCAGCCTGCCTGGTTATCGCCGGTCTGGTTGCGCGGGGAAAGACCACGATCGACCGTATTTATCACCTGGACAGGGGTTATGAACAAATCGAACGAAAACTGGCGCAACTGGGCGCACAAATCACCCGCACAAAATAAAACCCCCGGTATCCGGGGGGTATGCAAGTAACCCATTATTGAAATGAACCTGTAGAACCGCAGTTGAACGCACGCGCGTAATTGCGGTTCCCAAATATATTATTCCGCAAGCAGAGGCGGCGGATTATAGCTGACAATGATCGTCCCCAGACGTTTATTCAGACCCATAACAGGCACAATCAGCAGTTTCCGGTTATCTACATCCGACTTGACTGTAATAACAGGCTGGCTGAGTATTTCTTTGGAATAAAGTTCGGACGCATCCTCGTTTTCCAGTCGTTTATCAGTTGATACCAGCAACTTTCCTTCGTCACTGATCAATACGACACGTTCCGTATCCTTTGTTTTGACGAGCTCGGTCAGATACTGATCGATCTGGTCCAGATTATTGCGAATCAGTTCGCCACGTACTGCCCATGCCAGCACTTGGCCGAAGCGCTCTTCTTCCTTGTTATACTGACTGTCGGCATATTCGCGCGCTTTTCTGATCAATGTCCGGCGTTCCAGTTCGAGCTGCTGTGTCAATTCCGCCTGCCCTTTCTCCAGACGGGACTCAGCCTGATTCACGGCAATCTGCTTCCAGACGAACACCAGCAGCAGCACGCCCAAAAACACCAGAATTGACCATGCAGGCAGCTGTTTATGCTGCAGGTCAGCAATCGGTGCAAATTTTTTGCTCAGGATACCGAATAATGAAGCGGGCTTGGTCCACTCAACCTTCTCTTTGGACTGATCGCCCTCGTTCTGCGTGTATTGATCCGACATGAATTGCTCCTTCTTTAATGAGTGACACGATGAGAGGCGCTAATTATCCACCATTCCCTTTCTCAGGGAAAGCAGAGCAGCCAATATTTAAGCCATATTATGCAGATGTGTTGCAAATTGCACCAGCCCTGTACAGAAACTTGTCAGGGTTAGAGGTAGAATAAGTAATTTAAACAGAGAGCAGGTATTGCCGTGAAAAAAGATAAAAAAACCTGGTCGGGACGCTTCAGCGAGCCGGTTGCACAACTGGTACAGCGCTATACTGCATCAGTCGGATTCGACTACCGCCTGGCAGAATATGACATCCTGGGATCACTTGCCCACGCACGTATGCTCGCTGCTACAGGGATCATCCAGGTTACTGATTTCGAAGCCATCGAAAAAGGCTTGAAACAGATCCGCGAGGAAATCAGAAATGGTGAATTCGACTGGCAGCTCGAACAGGAGGATGTTCACCTTAATATCGAACGGCGACTGACAGAACTGATAGGTGATGCAGGCAAACGGCTGCATACCGCCCGTTCGCGCAATGACCAGGTAGCGACAGACATCCGACTCTATCTGCGCGCAGCCATCGACGATATCACTGGCTTCATCCACGCCTTGCAGCATGTACTGTTGGATCTGGCAGAACAGCACGCCGATACGGTCATGCCCGGCTTTACCCATCTGCAGGTGGCACAGCCTGTTACATTAGGCCACCATCTGCTTGCCTATCATGAAATGCTGCACCGGGATACACAGCGCCTGCAGGACTGTAGAAAGCGTGTCAATCTGCTGCCGCTGGGGGCAGCAGCACTAGCAGGCACCAGCTACCCTGTCGATCGGGAAAGCGTGGCACGTGAACTGGGATTCGATGATATCTGCCACAACTCCTTAGACGCCGTTTCCGACCGTGACTTCGCAATCGAATTCTGTGCCTGTGCCGCCCTCATTATGACGCACCTTTCCCGTCTGTCGGAGGAACTGATATTGTGGATGAGCCCGGCATTCAATTTTATCCAGCTGGCCGACCGGTTTTGCACCGGCTCATCGATCATGCCGCAGAAAAAAAATCCTGACGTACCTGAACTGGTCCGCGGAAAAACCGGCCGCATCAACGGGCATCTGATCGCGCTGCTGACACTGATGAAATCACAGCCACTGGCTTACAACAAAGATAATCAGGAAGACAAGGAGCCGTTGTTCGATACTGTCGACACCCTGAAAGACACGCTGTGCATCTACGCTGATATGCTGACCGGGCTGCAGGTCGATCCGGCAGCCATGCGTCAGGCGGCGCTGCGCGGCCATGCGACTGCAACCGATCTGGCTGACTATCTGGTCAAAAGAGGGATGCCGTTCCGGGATGCGCATGAAACCGTAGCCAGGACCGTCCGCTTCGCGGAAAGCCGGAACTGTGAGCTGAGCGAGCTCTCGCTTACCGATCTGCAACAATTCTCGGGTATTATCGAAGAAGATGTTTTCCAGATCCTGACACTCGAAGGTTCCTTACAAAGCCGTAACCACCCCGGCGGCACTGCCCCGGAACAGGTCCGCAAGGCAATCCGCCGGGCCAGAACACAATTATCCGGGCAAGCTGGATAATCCGGATATGAAGCAAAATTCCCCGCACTTTTCCTCCTCCCCATGGACGGCCATCGCTGCACAGATTGCACACTATACGAACCAGACTTTCACGCCGGAGAATATTACTCCGGTTGGAGGCGGGTGTATCAACCAGACATATTGCATCCGCGACATAGATCAGCAGTTTTTCGTCAAACTGAACAAAGCAAAATACCTCCCTATGTTCGAAGCAGAGGCTGCAGGACTGGAGGAAATACGATATTCCGCCGCCCTGCGTGCTCCCCAGCCGTTATGCAGTGGGCATGAGCATGACCATGCCTGGCTGATACTGGAGTTTATCGATTTGCAAAGCCGCGGAGATGCGGTGGCAATGGGTACCGGCCTGGCCCGTATGCATCGGCATACTGCAGAAAAATTCGGCTGGATACACGACAATACTATTGGCTCGACACCGCAAAAGAACAATCTTGATGCAGACTGGATCTCATTCTGGCGGCAGCACCGACTCGGCTTTCAGCTGAGCCTGGCACAAAAAAATGGTTATACCGGTTCCATACAATCTCTTGGCGAACAGCTTATGAGCGGACTCAAGCATTTTTTTACCCAATCGATGCCGCTGCCTTCGTTGCTGCATGGCGATTTATGGGGCGGAAATTATGCTTTCGATACCAGGGGGGAACCTGTCATATTCGACCCTGCTGTTTATTATGGTGACAGAGAAGCAGATCTGGCCATGACCGAACTGTTTGGCGGATTTTCACCGGATTTCCATGCCGCCTACCACGATGCCTGGCCCCTGGAAGCCGGGTACACCATCCGCAAACAACTCTATAACCTGTATCATGTTCTGAATCACCTCAATCTGTTCGGAAGACAATATCTGTATCAGGCAGAAACGATCATGCATAAATTACTGGCTGAGATCCGCTAGCAAACCGGATGAAGGCTGCCGAAAAATCGGCAGCCGGCAACAGAGTATCCGGCAAAACAGACAGCTGATCGGCTGCTCCTGATAATCGTACTCATTGTCAAGCAGCAGCAGGCACAATAGAATGGGTTCAAGATACAAGAATGGAGGTATTCGTCACAAACGCAAGTTTCTCAACTTAGAATGTCTGTAATACCCGGACTTCGCAAATCAGGCAGGACGCGCACAGGGAGAAAGGCGGCAACGTGCGCAGCAAACCGCCTATATAATTTTACCTTTCACAGACTAGGGAATATCACCGCAAAATCCGGATTGCAACGGGCATTCATCAATCAAACAGGAATCATCAAATATGAGCACAACCAACATCCTCAAGCACCTGGCCAATCTGGAAAAACATCTTGCGGAAGAGCACCCTGATAATCCAGTACTCGCCAGAGCTGTCCACAGTTTCAGAAAACTTGACGGAGTCGCCCAGGCCCTCGGGTTGCTGGAACGAGACGAGTCATACGCCACCTATGTCACCTGGTGGCCGATGATTGCAGTACTGGGCACTTTTTCCTCGGGCAAATCAACTTTCATCAATTCCTACCTGAACCTGCGTTTACAACGAACCGGCAATCAGGCGGTTGACGATAAATTCACTGTCATCTGCTACAGTCGGCACGATGAAATCAAGACTCTACCCGGTGTAGCGCTCGATGCGGATCCACGTTTCCCTTTCTATCAAATCAGCCACAGCATTGATGAGATCGCAGAAACCGGTCCACAGCGTATTGATGCCTACATTCAGCTCAAGACCTGCCCGTCTGAACAAATCCGCGGCAAGATCCTGATCGATTCCCCGGGCTTCGATGCAGACAACCAGCGTACATCTACCCTGCGCCTGACCCAGCACATCATTGATTTGTCTGATCTGGTACTCGTCTTTTTTGATGCACGCCATCCGGAACCCGGCGCTATGAAGGATACCCTGGAATATCTTGTAACCTCGACCATCAATCGCCCGGATGCCAACAAATTTCTGTACATCCTCAATCAGATTGATGTCACCGCAAAAGAAGACAACCCGGAAGAAGTCATTTCCGCATGGCAACGCTCACTTGCCCAGGCGGGATTACTGGCCGGCCGTTTCTACCGGATCTACGACAAGAGTGCCGCAATTCCCATCGACGATCCGCAGATCCGGGAACGCTTCGAGAAAAAACGGGAGGAAGATCTGGCAGATATCAACGCACGCATGCAACAGATTGAAATTGAGCGTTCCTATCGTATCGCTGCTATGCTTGAACAAACGGCCGACACTATCGAAAATCAGGTTATCGGCAAGCTCGAAACCGCTCTCGATCAGTGGAAAGGGCGGGTACTTCTGTACGATGGTATCCTGCTCGGTTTACTGGTAATAGCGGCGGGCGTGGGATTGGCAGTGACGGACAGCTGGCATTTGATACAGAATTGCATTACTGGTATTACTGCAGGAGAAGCGGCACCGATTATCGCTACCGCGCTGTTCCTGGGAATAGCGGGCTATATTCACTTCTCCATACGCAGGAACGTCGCCCGCAGTATTCTGAAACAACTGCCGGAAGAAATCAGACGCGACCACACCGCGGCCAGACAATTCAGCCGGGCCTTCAGTAAAAGTACTGCCGGTTACCGTCCGCTGTTCCTGAAGAAACCGGCCGGCTGGAACGGGACGAACCGGCGGATTCTGGCTCGAGTCAAGGCAGATGCCAACGATTACATCCAGATATTGAACGACCAGTTCACTGATCCGTCCGGTCATCAGGAGCCAGACCAATCAGGCCAACCAGATCAGCCGAAGCAATCGGACGGGCAGGATCAGCAAACCGTCGAGACACAAGCCTGATTATCAGCCAGCGGAAGCCGCCTGCCCTGGATCGAGCCGTGGCAGGCGGCAATCATTTTTTGTCCAGCGATGCCATTCCAGGGTGAAATCACCCGTTTATCCCGGAAAGGACTGGGAGTGGTGCACCATCCGGAAGAGGGCCATTCCTATTTCGTCGCCGGCATCTGGCCGGGAGATATCGGTGAATTCGAAATAACGGATCGTATCCTGCATAACCGGAAGTATGGATATGCCCGACTGATCCGTCTCATTCAACCTTCCCCTCACCGCAAAACGCCCGAGTGTCGGTTTCGTGGATTCACAGGAAATAGGCTGCTCGGACTGTCCATGGATGATCGCAGACTATGACAGTCAACTGGAGCAGAAAAGAAATAGATTTCTCTATGCCATGCAAAGGACCGGTTTCGATCCGGAACATCTGACTGTCGGTCCGGTCCACCCCGCCCCTCATCTCTTCGGCTATCGCAATCGTTTCCAGGTCAAAACGGACGGGCAGAAACTCGGATTCGTGTCGGAAGGTTCTCACTCTATCGTGCCGATCGAAGACTGTATCGTTCTCAACGATACCTGCCCTGCTGTGAATGGCCCCTGCCGCCGGCCATGACTGGAATTTCATCGATCTGGATGATCAGTCGACAATCGACCCGGTACTGCTCAACAGTAAGCGCCCTTTCCGACAAGGTAACACGAAACAGAACAGCTGGATGAAAACCTGGCTCAGCCACAAACTCGAGCAAAACGGCAAACCTCATAAAATCGTGGAGTTATTCTGTGGCTCAGGCAATTTCACCGAAATCCTTGCACAGACCGGATGTCCCCATATCTTTGCCTGCGAAGCTGATCCGCACGCTATCACAGCCCTCCAACAAAAAAACTGCCCGCCGTAGAAGCCAGAACAGTGGATCTTTATCATCCTTTTATCTGGAAAATGCTCAGGAAAAAGGTGAAAGATGCCGATACACTGGTGCTTGATCCGCCCCGCTCCGGCCTGAGAACTCTACGGGGATTCTTTGAAAATTTTGCCTCCCTCAAGACTATCTATTACATCTCCTGCGATCCTGTGACATTCGCCCGGGACGCCTGGTCTTTCTGTAAAAATGGATGGATATTCAGCGATATCCAGCTTATCGACCTGTTTCCTCATACCCCGCATATTGAAATCATGGCAGTATTCAGCACGCACAACGTCTAAATTATTCCGCCAGCTTGCCGAAAAACTCCAAGCAGACAACTATAAAATAAAAGCTCAATCCTGAAATATGCCTGAATCAACGATCAATCGAGGCGCACCTGAAACGATGATGCAATCGGTATTTTCCGGGGGCATCGCTGCATGGGTCGAATTTCTTGGCGACGCGAATATTCCCGTACTGCAGCACACGACAGATAGCCTGATCTTGTTAAAAAAGCAGAAAGCCGGCCCCAGCGCACGTAATGTTGCCCGTATCATCAGGGGTGACCCGTTGATGATGATCAGGTTTTCGCGATATCTGCAGCGGTGCAAAAATTACCCGCTGCAGGAGGCTATGCATCTTGAACAGGCATTGATCATGTTCGGCACCCAAGACATTCTCGATGATATGGCAGTCTGCCCCTTCGTGGAAGCCATGCTACAGGCTCATCCTGCCGCCCTGATCCATCTCGACACCGGATACAATGTGCGCATATTGCATCCAACTACGCAGTTAAATGGGCTATACGTCTGCATGATCCCGGCTTTGAAGAAATCCGTGTGGCGGCACTGTTGCATGACATGGCCGAACTGCTCCTATGGTGTTTTGCACCAGCTCGAATGCTCAAAATCAACACTCTGCAACAAAGAGACAACACCCATAAGCCACTTCACAGCCATAGTGCCCAAAGACAAATTCTCGGATTCACGATGAATGAACTGCAGTCCCGGCTCGTTACTGAATGGTCGTTACCCGAGCTCATGATGACACTCATGGACGGGGCCTTTGCTGCTCAGCCACGGGTACAAAATGTGTTGCTGTCTGTGAATCTTGCACGGCATACCGCTCACGGATGGGATGATGTCACCTTGCCGGAGGATTTTGCCGCAATAGGAAGATTACTGCATATCACACCGGACAATGTCAAAGTATTACTGCGAGCAGATACCGGCCAAGCCATCGCCCGTGTCGGCAACGATGTATGGCGTAATCCGGAATGATCCCCAAAATTTCCCCGGGAATCCGCCAGCTCAGTCTTACCGCTGAATTTCCTCCTCGAAAAATCTGCTGTACCCGGGCCGCTTCCTGGCAAATATTCTGCATCATTTATCAAAACAGGCCCGACCAGTGAATACTGGTTATGCCTGAAGCGCCTGTCCGGCCCTGCCAGCCAGTCTTGCCAGCACCCGCCCAGCCATATCCTGCAGGGGTACGATTTCATCGACAGCTCCAATAGCGATTGCCTCCCGAGGCATACCAAATACCACACAGCTGGCTTCATCCTGTGCCAGATTATAGGCCCCTGCCCGGCGCATTTCCAGCATACCCGCTGCGCCATCCTTGCCCATCCCTGTCAGAATCACACCTATGGCGTTTCTTCCCGCATATTGTGCAGCAGAGCGAAACAATACATCCACCGATGGGCGATGGCGATTGACGGGCTCTGCCCGGCTCAGTTCAGTCATGTAACTGGCGCCACTTCTTCGCAGCAGAAGATGAGAATGGCCTGGTGCAATAAAGGCATGGCCCGGCAGGACACGTTCATCCCCGCGGGCTTCCATGACGCGAATCCCGCATAACCGGTCGAGACGTTCGGCAAATGAGCGGGTAAACGCTTCAGGCATATGTTGAGCGATCAGGAGGCCGGGGCAATCCGGTGGCAAATGGATCAAAAAATCCTTGATCGCTTCGGTACCCCCTGTAGAAGCACCGACAAGAATCAGTTTCTCGCGGGCTGCTCCTGAATACCTGAGCGGGCATGAAATCTTACTGCCTGGAATAGTATCGGGAGGACTGGATTTTATGTGCTTCAGAGGCATCGGATGCAGATAGCGGATACGAGCTGATCTGGCAATACGGATTTTATCCGTGATTTCTTCAGCATAGAGTTCCAGACCATTGCAAATATCAAATTTCGGTTTAGTAACAAAATCCACGGCACCCAGCTCGAGTGCCCGGAACGTGATTTCCGAGCCTCGCTCGGTCAGAGTGGAGACCATCACTACCGGCATCGGCCGCAACCGCATCAGCTTTTCAAGGAACTCCAGGCCATCCATTCTCGGCATTCCCACATCCAGAGTCAGTACATCGGGGTTCAGCATACGAATCATGTCCCGCGCCACCAGGGGATCAGGAGCAGTCCCGATCACCTCCATATCCGGGCGACTGTTGATGATTTCGGTCAGCAGTTTGCGAATCAGGGCCGAATCATCGATGACAAGTACGCTGATTTTTTTCATACATTTCCTCTTCGCTCCCAGGAACGGCCGGGGGGGGTGCCGGTTCCGTCGAGGCCAGTAATAACATCCGGCTATAGTACTGCTCGCGCTGCATAATGGTATCGTTATGCAGGATATATAATTTCTTCATCAGCACTTTGCCGCTTCTGGGAAAAAAATGAATCTTACGCGGATTCAAACCCGCCAGATCTCCGGCCAGAATACGAATTCTGCACTCGGCCAGATATTCCCGTACAAACCTGGCATTCTGCGAACCGATTGCGGAAGACACCATGGCACGCTGCACATTCCCTCCTCCAAATACTTTCGCAACCAGATTAGCCCGGCGCGCACCGTTTCTGAGAAGCTCCTCAATCAGAATATCCATGGCATAACTGCCGAAGCGCGCAGAGGGCAGTGGGAGGCCGTTGCCATCCTCTCCACTCGGTAACATGAAATGATTCATCCCGCCAATACCGCTCTGATAATCATAAATACAGGCCGAAACACAGGATCCCAGCACCGTGGTCAGTACCATATCCCGGGTAGTCACATAATATTCACCCGGTAACAACTTGACCGCATCGAGCGCGAAACGCTGATTGAAGTAAAAATTCGAAGCATACTGAGGATCAATCATAGCTGGAGCGAGCCTCCTGAAAATTCACCCGATTTGCCTCAGAAAACTCTGACAAACCACTTGGGTTGTCTCTTTAAGGCAAAAATCGACCTGGACTGCTCATTTATCATGCATAAACCTCGCTCTCCTGTCGATTTTTGCCTTGAGTTGCCTGCCTTACTGATATTTTTAAAGATTGCTGTAAGCGCAAAATCCTCATATCTGCTGTAATTGTCTGGCAACCGGTCTGTATACGGTTCTGTCGCAGATCCTGATCAGGTCGGCAGCATGCTGGAATACCTCGGAATGTCCCATGAACAGCAATCCGTCTTGATCAAGTAACGGTATAAATTTCTGCAGAATCCGGTATTGTGTCGGTTTATCGAAATAAATCATCACATTGCGGCAGAAAATTGCCTCAAAGGGCCCGTGCAACGGCCATCCGGCATCGAGCAGATTGAGCTGTCTGAAGGTGATCATGTCACGCAACTCCGGTCTGACCCGGGCATATCCAGCATAACCACTCTTCCCTCTGAGGAAAAACCGCCGGATCCTGTCTGACGACAGGGTTTCCAGCCTTTCCAGAGGATAGATGCCCAGACGAGCGACCGCCAGAACATCGGTATCGATGTCGGTAGCAAGAATACGGACCGGCGGCCTTAGGGAATCAAACACCTCAATCATTGTCATCGCCATCGAGTACGCCTCTTCCCCTGTCGAACAGGCGCTGGACCAGAGTTTCATCATTTTCCCGGAGCACCGCTGTTTCACATGCCCGGCCAGTATCGGAAAATGATAGGCCTCCCGAAAAAAAGCAGTCAGGTTCGTGGTCAGCGCGTTAACGAATGCCTCCCATTCTCCATCTTCGCTGTTCGCTTCCAGACGCTGGAGATAATCTCTGAAACTCGTCTCCCCCGTCGTACGCAAACGCTTCGACAGCCGGGTATACACCATTTCCTGACGATTGTCGGCCAGTGCAATACCAGCACGTACATAAATCATATTTTTGACCTGTTCGAAATCGCGCGAAGAAAACGCATACTCACGGGATTCCAGAGGGGATTCTGTACGCATAGAGTTACAAAAATGAGATTCGTCTTAAAGACTGCAACTCAACACTGAAAGCAGCGTGACTAAACAACGTGCCAGACATGCAATCGGGTACGCAGCACTTTTCCCCGTCGGGCCGGCATGCGTGAAGACAGCAAACTTACTCTCCATCGGAACCTCCGGAGGCGGATAAATAATCAACTGCGATTTTCAGGAGCAGCACGATCTGTTATGACAAAAAGATATATGAACTCCAATCCCTGCATCATTTGCGGACGCCGGGACGATATCTCCTTCCTCTCGATTCTGTACTTGCTGCCGGATCCTGGTCTGAGAGGGGCGAGGGTATCGTTTCAGAATTCCTCCCAATCGTCACTGGTACCGGTTCTGGCGGCTGCGGAAGCAGACGGTTTCGCGGATACGACTTTCTTCTCACTCCGGGCTTGCGGCAGTCGCTCAACATTGGTCGCCCGGTTCGGTCCGCGCCGTTCGGTAAACGATGGAGTACGCATACCGGCAGAGGCCGATCCCTGTTCCAGTTTAAAAGCAGCAACCGCACGAGACAGGTGCTCGGCCTGTTCACGCATCGATTCGGAAGCCGCTGCCGCCTGCTCAACCAGGGCCGCATTCTGCTGGGTGATTTCATCCATCTGGGAAATCGCCTGGTTGACCTGTTCGATGCCCAGACTCTGTTCCTGAGAGGCCGCCGAGATTTCTCCCATGATGTCAGTCACGCGCTTGACTGACAGTACGACTTCTTCCATCGTCCTGCCTGCCTGATCAACCAGCTGGGTGCCGTCTTCGACCTTGTGCACCGAGCTGCTGATCAGTTCCTTGATCTCGCGTGCCGCAGCCGCCGAGCGTTGTGCCAGTGTCCTCACTTCAGTCGCTACTACTGCAAATCCCCGGCCCTGTTCACCTGCACGTGCTGCTTCCACCGCCGCATTGAGCGCCAGAATGTTGGTCTGGAAGGCAATGCCGTCGATCACGCTGATGATGTCGACGATCTTCTTCGAACTGTCGTTGATCGCTCCCATCGTCTGAACCACCTGGCTGACGACTTCGCCCCCCTTCACCGCCACACCGGAGGCGGAAACTGCCAGCTGGTTCGCCTGACGCGCATTGTCCGCATTCTGTTTGACCGTCGTGGTCAACTCTTCCATACTGGCCGCCGTTTCTTCCAGATTGGCCGCCTGCTCTTCAGTACGGTGTGACAGATCCATATTCCCGTCCGCAATTTCCCGGGAAGCCATACCGATCAGACCGGCAGCTTCTTTGATCTGGGTAATGATGTCGGTCAGTTGTAGCATGGTGGTGTTCGAATCATCTTTCAGCTTACCCAGCATGCCACTGTATTCACTGGTAATCTGCCTGGTCAGATTGCCTTCGGCCAGAGCTTCCAAAATACCGGCCAGCTCGCCGAGTCCCTGAGAGGTAGTCTCCATGAGCCGGTTAATGCCTTCCACCAGCTGCCTGAAAAATCCTTCTTTCCCTTCCACGATCAAACGCTTGCTGAAATCGCCCGCCACTGCTGCCCGGACAATATCCATTACTTCTTTCTCGACTGTCAGTTCCTGAGTGCGATCTCGCCACTCGACTACTGAACCTGCACGTGTTCCTGATTCATTTGTAACCGGCATCAGTATCAATGAATAAACCCGTTCTCTGATCCTGACGTTATCGACCTGTTTCGGCTCTGTGAGAGCCACCAGCTGATCCTGAAGTGTTCTCCGTACCGTCGCCTCATCTGTTTCACTGGCCAGTATTTCCCGCACCCTACGGTTCATGAAAATAACCCGGCCTGCGGTATCCGCAATCATCACTGCTGATGTAGCAATATCCAGTGCATTACGGATCCGGAGATTTTCGACATTCATCCGTCTGATCTCGGTAAAGTCCACCCCTGCCCGGATCTGCATGGATTTGAGCGCTTCGGTCAGGGTACCGATTTCATCATGCCGCCTGACCATGATCTGGCTGGTATAGTCTCCCTGTGCCATCTTTTCCAGATGCGCTATCAAAGTATCGACCGGTCGGCGGATACTTCGGTACAGCATCGCACCCATGCCGCCTGCAAGACAAATACTGGCTGCCATCCCGGCGATGGCCAGGCCCGCATGATGTTCAACCATCAGCCAGGCTGACCCTGCCATGATGAGCAATGGCAGGGTAGCGAGCAGTATGATCCGTGTACGCAGGCTCAAATGATGAATTTTCCGGCGAATCATCCCCCACCAATTATCCGCGACCACCTCTCCGGCAACGAGATGTACCTTTGCCGATCCTTCCCGCATCCCGCGATACAATGCTTCCGCTGTCTGAATCTGATCACGCGATGGCTTGCTGCGCACTGACATATAACCGGTGATTCTGCCATGCTCTCTGACAGGCGTGGCATTGGCATATACCCAGTAATAGCTGCCATCCTTGCTGCGGTTTTTGATCATACCGCTCCAGGGTTTTCCCTGTTTGATCGTATTCCAGAAATCTGCAAACGCTTCAGATGGCACATCCGGATGACGGATGATATTGTGCGCCTGCCCGATCAGCTCCTGCTCCGTATAACCGCTGATTTCAACGAACGGTTCATTAATATAGGTGATGACGCCTTTGGGCGTAGTTCTGGAGACGAGGAATTCTCCGTCCCGCATCTCCCGCTCCACGCTGGTAACCGGCATATTGATTCGCATCCTGTCGATCCTCTGCTTTTATTGATTCGATATCCTCTGACCACCCGCCCCGGCAATGCTCAGAATTCCTCCCAGTCGTCACTGGTACCGGTTCTGCCGGCTGCGGAAGCAGACGGTTTCGCGGATACGACTTTCTTCTCACTCCGGGCTTGCGGCAGTCGCTCAACATTGGTCGCCCGGTTCGGTCCGCGCCGTTCGGTAAACGATGGAGTACGCATACCGGCAGAGGCCGATCCCTGTTCCAGTTTAAAAGCAGCAACCGCACGAGACAGGTGCTCGGCCTGTTCACGCATCGATTCGGAAGCCGCTGCCGCCTGCTCAACCAGGGCCGCATTCTGCTGGGTGATTTCATCCATCTGGGAAATCGCCTGGTTGACCTGTTCGATGCCCAGACTCTGTTCCTGAGAGGCCGCCGAGATTTCTCCCATGATGTCAGTCACGCGCTTGACTGACAGTACGACTTCTTCCATCGTCCTGCCTGCCTGATCAACCAGCTGGGTGCCGTCTTCGACCTTGTGCACCGAGCTGCTGATCAGTTCCTTGATCTCGCGTGCCGCAGCCGCCGAGCGTTGTGCCAGTGTCCTCACTTCAGTCGCTACTACTGCAAATCCCCGGCCCTGTTCACCTGCACGTGCTGCTTCCACCGCCGCATTGAGCGCCAGAATGTTGGTCTGGAAGGCAATGCCGTCGATCACGCTGATGATGTCGACGATCTTCTTCGAACTGTCGTTGATCGCTCCCATCGTCTGAACCACCTGGCTGACGACTTCGCCCCCCTTCACCGCCACACCGGAGGCGGAAACTGCCAGCTGGTTCGCCTGACGCGCATTGTCCGCATTCTGTTTGACCGTCGTGGTCAACTCTTCCATACTGGCCGCCGTTTCTTCCAGATTGGCCGCCTGCTCTTCGGTACGCTGTGACAGATCCACGTTACCATCAGCAATTTCTTTCGCGGCCGTACCGATCAGCTCAACGGCTTCCTTGATCTGACCAACGATACCGGTCAGCTGCGCCACGGTAATGTTTGAATCTTCTTTCATCCGCGCAAACATCCCCTGGTATTCGCGCGTGATCTTTTGTGTCAGATCGCCTTCTGCCAGAGCGTCCATGATCCGGGTGATATCCTTCAGGCCGGTTTCACATACCCCCATCAACTGGTTCAGACCATCAACCATTTCACGAAACTCATACTGATATTTATCCGCACTGCCGCGGCGGGAAAAATCTCCGGCGGCCGCACCCTCCACAAGCAGTTTGATTTCGCCATTAATTGCCTGCAGACTGACTTTGACCTTATCCACTGCTTCAGTAATCTTCGCCTTTTCACCGGGCAACCGCTCCATACATCACCGACAGATCACCCTGCGCATAACGGCTAACGATTTCCACCACACGCATGTTGGTGACAATATGCGATGTCACCAGCTCATTGACAGTGCCCGCAATTTCCCCGTAACTGCCCGGGAACTGCTCGGCCGGCATCCGATAACTGATCGCGCCAGCATCATGCTGTTTCCTCATTTTCTGCTGCGCGGCAATAAAACCATTTAATACTTCGCTCATCTTGCGCATCGATCGCAGCAGCAAAGAAATCTCGTCACGACCGGCGGCCTCGATCCGCTGATCCAGCCGTCCGGCGGCAATCCCTTCAGCCACATCCACTGCCTGACTGATCGAACGGCTGATGGCACGAATCAGTACGAAGCCGATCATCCCGGCCAGCAGAATTCCAAGTGCACTCAGAAGAATTGTTGCGGCAAAAATTCTGGAAGAATCAGCCTGTATCTGTTCGTATTCCCGTGCCGTTACATTTTCCTGCAGCTCGATCAGTTGCAGCAATGTGCCATGCAACGCTTCGTATTTAGGGCCGGCATCCTGAATGGTATTTGTCACCGCTGCCTCAAAATTGCCATTGACCGCCTGATTAAGAGTTTGATTACGTGAAATCTGGAAGATCTTCCACTGCTCGGTGAAGCGGCTGGCCAGTACCTGTTCTTCCGGGGTCAGATAGGTAAGGCTGTATTTCCGCCAGAGTTCGCCGATACCGGAATCCTCATCGACCACTTCTGCCGCCCGCTGCCTGGCAGCAGCGGTATCACGCAGATTGGCAGCCAGCAGTGCATGCATACGCACTTTCTGCAGACTGTCCAGCAGATGTGAAAAATGCCCGAGCACGACCACCCGGTCCTGATAGATCGTTTCCAGTTTCGCTCGGGACTGATGTAAACCGTACAATCCTATTCCGCCAACACTTATCAGCGATAAAGACAAAAAACTGACAATGAGAACGAGTCGCGACTTGATCGTCATACTCTGCAACATATCCACTCCTGATAAAAACAGCTCATCCTAAAATTTCTCTTTCACTCAGCCGCCCGATTTGCGTGGTATTTCACTCCTGCTCCAGAATTCCCATTTCCGGACTGCTCATAAGCTTTTCGATATCCACCAGAATCAGCATACGGTCTTCTACTGTACCCAGCCCGATGATGTACTCCGTATCGATCACACCGCCGAATTCAGGAGCCGCCCGCAATTGTCCGGCCTCCAGATCGATAACATCGGACACACCATCCACCACGATACCAATCACGCGCCCGGATAAATTCAAGATGATGACAACCGTGAACCGGTCGTAATGGGCGTCACCCAGATTGAATTTGATACGCATATCGACGATTGGCACGATGACGCCGCGCAGATTGACGACTCCTTTAATGAACTCGGGTGCATTGGCAATACGGGTAATCGCGTCATAACCGCGAATTTCCTGTACTTTGAGAATCTCAATTCCATATTCCTCTTTCCCCAGCCGGAAAGTCAGAAATTCATTGCATAAAACATTCCGGCCCGTATCGGGTGATTCAGCACCGGTAATTGTGATTTGTGTCGGCTGCATGTTACTTACTCCTCATATATGCCTGAATTGGAAAAGGTCTAAACGGCTTTTCGCGGGGAAATTTGATCTGATCATCACGCTGCATCAATCATTTTCTGTTTCGTGACCTGCACCAAGCCCACCGCATCGAGTATCAGCGCGACACTGCCATCACCCATAATGGTTGCAGCCGAAATCCCCTGCACCCGACGATAATTATTTTCCAGATTCTTGATCACCACCTGATGCTGGCCGACCAGCGCATCGACAAACATGGCGGCCTTGCTGCCCTCGGCATCAAGTATGACCAGGATGCCGTTATGAATCTCATGGGTGGCCGGTTGCAGATTAAAGATTTCATGCAGGGCGATAACCGGCAGATATTCTCCCCGCACCTGCACGACTCGACCCTGTCCCCTTATAGTACGGATATCAGTCGCCGTCGGTTTAAGCGACTCGGTAATATAAGCCAGCGGTATGATGAACAGCTGATCACCGACCCTCACGGACAATCCATCCAGAATCGCAAGGGTTAGGGGCAGACGGATCAATATCTTTGTTCCCTGGCCGGTTACCGATTCGATTTCGACACGTCCGCCCAGACCCTGAATATTACGTTTGACGACATCCATACCCACCCCGCGGCCGGATACATCTGTCACCTCGTCTGCTGTCGAGAAACCCGCCTCGAATATCAGCATCCACACATCCTGGTCTGCCATGTTTTCATTTGTCACCAATCCGCGACTGCGCGCCTTGGCGAGAATCCTTTCACGATTCAGACCTGCTCCGTCATCGATCACCTCTATCACGATACTGCCGCCCTGATGCGATGCCCGCAGCGTAATCGTGCCGCAGGCAGGCTTACCCAGTGTCTTCCTTTCTGCGGGTGATTCGATACCATGATCCAGACTGTTACGGATCAGATGAGTCAACGGATCAGTGATTTTTTCGATCAGCCCTTTATCCAGCTCGGTACCTTCCCCCGTCGTCTTGAGGTCAACCTGTTTACCAAGGCGGGCAGCCACGTCGCGCACCACCCTGGGAAAACGGTTGAATACGGAACTGATCGGCATCATACGGATCGACATAACTGCTTCTTGCAGATCGCGAGTATTGCGTTCAAGCTGTCTCATCCCGTTAAGCAGCTTTTCATAAATGATCGGATCGATCTGGCTGGCAGCCTGTGCGAGCATGGCCTGAGTAATCACCAGCTCACCCACCAGATTGATCATTTGGTCGACCTTCCCGATACTGACACGGATAGAGGAAGATTCTCCCCCCGTCGCGCCAGCCTGTCCTGCCGATCGTTTCGCTGGTGATATCCGGCTAGATGTCGTGGTGGCCTGTTGAGTCTCATGCGCCCTCTGATCATGGGAACCGGCGGAAACCGGGGAAGCGGCAACCTGATTCTGCGGATTCTGCTGACCGGCATCCACAGATGCCTGCTGGACTGTCTGCCGTTCTCTCTGGTGACACGCCGGCTCTGGTAAATCTTTGCCGGACGGGATCTCATCCACACAGATTGAAAGCGCGGCCGGATCGACGATGAACGCGAGTGCTTCCCAGATATCTTCCTCGCTGATCCGGGTAGCCAGCCGTAAAATACATATTTCTCTTCTGTCCGGCGCCGTCATATTTTCCAGTTCACCCTGCCGGGCCAGGTCAGCCAGTAATCTTTCCATGACCGGCGCACTGAGATCAGCACAGGGAAACTCGATCCGATAAGTAACAATGCTTTCGGAGCAAACAACTGTTTCCGCAGACAGCGGTGTTTCCGCTGCGACAATGCCAGGCGGCTGTTCCACAGGTGAAGGCACAGAGGCTTCATCGCAGACGGTTGTTTCAGCCATTAGCTCTTTCAGTTTTCCACCGACTGTCGCCATTTCTTCCATACTGGTCGCACCGGTGCCCTGGTGCCCCTCCAGTTGTTTTTTCAATATATCCCCCGCCTGCAGGAAGGCATCGACCATTTCACTGCGAATTTCAAGCTCACCCTTGCGCAATTTATCCAGCAAAGATTCCAGCATATGAGTCATCTCTGCCATGTCAGTGAATCCGAATGCCCCTGCCCCGCCTTTGATGGAATGTGCAACACGAAATATCGCGTTCAGATCCTCAGGATCCGGCGATTGAATATCCAGCCCAAGGAGACGGGTTTCCATCTCTGCCAGTAATTCACCCGCTTCCTCAAAAAATATCTGGTAAAACTGTTCAAGGTCAGTGCTCATAAGTGCTCCTGTCTGAAATTCACAACAGCTTACTTGTACCAAAACAAGCCCGTCGTTTCGAACAGCCTCATAAACAGACTCTATTTCAGGTGATACCGGAATCCGGCATGGCATGCGATATTTGTCACTCAGTCATCCGAAACGTTAAAAACCGGAGATATAGCAAGAGGGCAGAAAAGCAGAAGGAAAAGCTACAGAAACGCGAAATGATAGGAATTTACATTGCAATCGATCTCGATTCCCCTGTAATATTCTTTTATAAAATACTATCTATAATCTTGGAAATCGCAGTTATCGCTTATCAGCCTCTGGAGGTTCCAATCGAGAGTAAGCCTGCTGCTTTTGCTCCTGCCCGCTCGGTGGATAAAATCGCTGCGTACCCGATTGCAGGCCCGGCATACTCTGTCTGGCTGCGTTATTTTTTTGTTGCAGAAACTGACCCTGCCACCTCCCCGTACCTTACCCGCTGGTATGCCAGCCTCACGCTCGGATGCATTCAACTGCGGTTTCCAGGATAATTAAAAACTTGTATTCTGAATAAATAATGAGTGAGAATAAAAATGACAGGGCACGCCTACGTAATCAGACAGCAGGACAGAAACGCTGCAATCGCTTTCATCGAAGCCCAGATGAGTAAAAATTCCCTATGGCCCGCTGAAACAAAATCACAGCGTATCACCGCCGAACAGGAATATCGCGAAGCCAGAAATAATGCGGCCAGCTTCAATGCATGGTGTCGAAAATGGCTGGATGAAATCCAGTGGAAGCAGATCAAGGAGGCGATCTGCATTACCAGAAACCGTCAGGAAGAAAGCCTGAAATATATCCAGCCCCATAAAACAATCAGCGTCACACATCATGCCTGGCAGATTCTCTCCGATCTCGCGCAGCAGGAACATCTCACACTGTCAGAGGTGATCATCAGCCGGCTGGGAGGGGAGGCAGCAACCGTCTACACACATACTGAATCAAGCTATAATCTGACCACTCTGACTACTCGTCGGGTACGTTCCTGAAATAGACACGGGCACACGTGACTATGTTGTGCCGATGGTTAAATATGCTGACAACCTGTTCCGGGTAATGACTACACAGTCTTCGATATTGACTTCTGCCCTGACCGCCATACTGAATCGTCTTGCCGACAAGGCGGTCCGGGCACGGCAGCAGCTGCAGTCCCATGCGGATAAATCCGTATGTTTCCGGGTGGGCTCCCGGATTCGCCTTAACGTCACCATCAGACACGATGGTTATTTTATGCCGGCCCGTGGAGATGAAATTACCGTAGCGACCATGAACATCCCGGCCGAGCTTCTGCCTCGCCTTGCAGCAGGCGACCTCAGCGCGTTCGGGGAAATTTCAGTCTGTGGCGATCCGGTGCTCACCGATATATTGCTGTATATGGGCAAAATTCTGCATCCCGGCATCGAGGAAGATCTGAGTTCGATCGTGGGTGACATATTCGCCCGTCGCGCCATGTCAACCGGGCAGGGACTGATCCGATGGCATCTGGAAAGCGCGCATAATCTGTCACGGGCTCTGGCCGAGTTTCTCACCGAAGAGCAACCGATGGCAGCAAACAGAATACGGTTTCGTCAGTTTGTGTCCGAAGTCGAGTCACTGCAGCAACATGCCGCACGATTGGAAAAACGGATCCTGTCTCTTGTTTCATCTTTTTCTCCAACCGCAGAACCTCACCCGCCCCGGGCAGGTCGATGACCTGCATATTGTATGACGCAGTATTGTCCTGCGTCTTATACGCATACCAGTTTCATTCACCGGCAGTTTCACTGATCAGCCAGACAGATATCCGATGCGCTTCATCCGCCTTTTAAAAATCATCCTGATTGCTTTCCGTTTTGGTTTGGATGAAATCCTGCTCGATCAGGTTCGCCTGCGCACACTCAAAGCATGTTCCATGCTGTTACCATTCCGGTCGAGGCTCAAATTGCCGCGAGCCGTCAGATTGCGCCTGGCACTGGAAGCGCTGGGACCGATTTTCATCAAATTCGGACAGATGCTGTCCACCCGGCGGGATTTGCTGGCACAGGATCTTGCCGAAGAGCTGGCCTGGCTGCAGGACCGGGTTCCGCCTTTTCCGTCGGAGCAGGCGATCAAAATACTCGAAACTGTGTATGGCAGACCGGTTAACGAGGTCTTTCTCGAATTCGGAAACGAGCCAGTCGCCAGCGCATCAGTTGCGCAAGTGCATTATGCCGTACTGCCGAATGGCACGCCGGCCGCCGTCAAAATTCTGCGACCGACTATCGCACCGGTCATTGCGCATGATGTGGCACTGATGGAAACGGCTGCATGGCTGCTCGAATCCATCTGGCCGGACGGTAAGCGATTAAAGTTACGCGAAGTGGTTTCGGAATTCGCCCGCCATCTGGAAGATGAACTCGACCTGATTCGTGAAGCAGCCAACTGCAGTCAGCTGCGGCGCAATTTCCTGAATTCCTCGCTGCTGCTGGTGCCGGAAGTTTACTGGGACTACTGTCACACCGAAGTCATGGTGATGGAACGGGTCGTCGGTACGCCCATCAGCCACGTCGCCAGTCTGCGTACCCAGGGAATCGACATCCCGCAGCTTGCCCGCATGGGGGTGGAGATATTCTTCACACAGGTATTCCGGGATGGTTACTTCCACGCTGATATGCACCCCGGTAATATTTTTGTCGGCGATGACGGCCGTTACATCGCGGTTGATTTCGGCATCATGGGGTCTTTGAGCGATCAGGACAAAAACTATCTCGCCCAAAATTTCCTCGCTTTTTTCCGGCGCGATTACCGGCGCGTGGCACAAGCACATATTGAAGCAGGCTGGGCGCCGAGAAACACACGCGTGGACGATTTTGAATCGGCCATCCGGGCGGTTTGTGAGCCGATTTTCGACCGTCCGCTAAAGGAAATTTACTTCGGACGTGTTTTGCTGCGTCTGTTTCAGGCTTCCCGGCAATTCAATGTGGAAATCCAGCCCCAGCTCGTATTGCTGCAGAAAACACTGCTCAATATTGAGGGATTGGGCCGTGATCTGGACCCGGATCTCGATCTCTGGAAAACTGCCAAACCCTTCCTGGAAGACTGGATGGGGGAACAGGTCGGGTTACGGGGATTGATCACCCATATTCAGAAAGAAGCACCCAACTGGGCAGTTATCCTGCCCCAGTTTCCCCGTCTGATTCATTATAACCTGAGCCAGGAGCGCGCCCAGAATCTGGAGGATAAGCTGGCCGACCTGGTCGCGCAGGAAAAGCGGCAAAGTAAATTACTGGCGCTGCTTGCCGCCCTGCTGGCAGCATTGTTACTTGCCCAGATTTATCTGTAACCCGACAATGTCAAATTTGCTAAAATCCGCCCTTTTGAAATAAAGTCATGGCGTTACTTGAGCTGCGCAATATTACTCGGCGCTTTGGTGATTTCACTGCGGTAGACAATATCAATCTGACGATCGCAGCGGGCGAATTCTTTACACTGCTGGGTCCGTCCGGCTGCGGAAAAACCACACTGCTGCGCATGATAGCCGGATTTGATGTCCCTGATTCCGGCCAGATTCTGCTGGATGGCCGGGATATCGCCAATATCCCGCCTGAGAAACGTCCGATTCATACTGTCTTTCAGAGTTATGCCTTGTTTCCACACATGACCGTTGCGGATAACATCGCGTTCCCGCTGAAAATGTCCGGGAAAGCACCCGGAGAAATCAAGGGGCGTGTGGAAAAAGCACTGGGAGAAGTTCATCTGTCCAGGTTCGCGCACCGTTTCCCGCATGAACTGTCCGGTGGACAAAAGCAACGAGTGGCATTTGCCCGCAGCCTGATCAATCACCCCCGCCTGCTGCTGCTCGATGAACCGCTCGGCGCACTGGATGCCAAACTGCGGGAAGATATGCAACGGGAGCTGATCAATCTTCAGAAGGAAGTGGGTGTCACGTTCATTTTCGTCACACACTCCCAGGATGAAGCACTGGCGTTGTCACAGCGGATTGCTGTCATGAACCACGGGCGTGTAGAGCAAGTGGATGAACCTTCTGTCATCTATGGGTATCCTGCAAGCCGTTTCGTTGCTGATTTCATCGGCAAGATCAATCTGCTGGAAGCCCAGGTCACACACACATCAGAGCAAGACATGACCCTATACATCGACGGGCTGGGAACTGCCGTCCTCCCGGCGAAAAAAGACGTACAGACCGGCGACCATGGCGTAATGGCCATCCGCCCGGAACAGGTGGGCGTTTATGCACCGGCCCGGCAAAATGAAATGCCACATGCCTGCACGGGTAAAGTGCTTGATTTTCTGTATGTCGGTGATGTTACCACCTACGTGGTCGAACTGGACAGCGGCATCCGGATAGAAGCGCTGCTGGCCAACTCCGCGCCCGGACGTGCACGCTTTTTCGAAGTGGGAGATCCGGTCATCGTTGCCTGGCCGCAACAGGCCGCACAATTCCTGACGGACCGGCCATGAACGGACATCGCCTGACACGATGGCTGGTCAGCCTGCCACCGATGCTGTTCCTGCTGCTGTTTTTTGCCGCACCCAGTCTGCTCATGATTGTGACTTCCTTCCGCTACCCCGGAGAATTCGGCGGACTGGCACCCTTGAATCCACCGGAAACGGCTGCCGGGGAAGAGGTAGCCGGCTTGCATGGCCTGACACTGGAAACTTACCGGTTCTTTTTCAGCGATATTCTGTATGCGGAAATTTTCCTGAAATCTTTCGTGGTAGCGACTGCCACCACCCTGATCTGCCTGATCATGGCCTATCCGGTAGCCATGCTTATCGCCCGCAGTGCGAAACAGTATCGCAACCTGATGATACTGCTGGTAGTGCTGCCGTTCGCCAGTAATTTCCTGATCCGCATCTACTCCTGGATGATCATCCTCGGTCCGGAATCGGCATTCAGCCATTTCGTCAATGGCATGCTCACAGCGCTGGATTTGGAACCGGTCATGCTGCTGTTTTCCCCTTTTGCCGTGCTGATCGGCATGGTTTACGTCCATCTGCCCTTCATGATCCTCCCGCTTTACACCAACCTGGAGAAACATGATCCGGTACTGCTCGATGCTGCCCAGGATCTCGGTGCAAACCGCTGGCAGCGGTTCTGGCGGGTTACCTGGCCGCAATCACTACCCGGTGTATTCTCCGGCTCAGCGCTGGTGTTTATTCCGGTGCTGGGCATGTTTGCCGTACCGGACATTCTGGGCGGGACCGGTGATATCCTCATCGGCAACCTGATCAAAGACCAGTTCCTGGGAACACGTGACTGGCCATTCGGCTCCACCCTGTCGATCATGCTCATGCTGGCAGTGCTGGGTGTAGCCGGGCTTGCCACCTGGTTTGCCCGGCCGCGCACCGCTTCAGGTAAATGACCTTCTGATATGAAACGCACCAATCTGACATTATGGCTGGCAGCTATCCTCGTCTATGCATTTCTCTACATCCCGCTGGTTGTGGTGGTGGTGTATTCGTTCAATGATTCCCGCCTGAATGCGGAATGGGTAGGTTTCACGCTGGACTGGTACCGGCAACTGTTCAACAACGAGGAAATGCTGCTGGCAGCGCGCAACTCGCTGATCGTTGCCATCAGTGCCAGCCTGCTCGCAACAACGCTGGGAACCATGGCCGGGCTGGCCATTCATCGCTACCGGCTCAGAGTCCTGCCGGTTCTCGCCTTTACCCCCGTGGCCATGCCGGAAATCCTGCTGGGAGTATCGCTGCTACTGTTTTTTCTGCAGGTGCTCAATCTGACGCTGGGCATGATCTCGATCATCATTGCCCATACAACCTTCTGCATCGGCTTCGTGGCAATTATCGTGCGGGCACGCCTGCAAGGCATGGATGACAGCATCTTCGAGGCGGCACGTGATTTGGGTGCCACGCCATGGCAAACTTTCAGGTTGATCACCCTGCCGCTGATCATGCCCGCTGTTGTAGCGGGGGCGTTAATGTCGTTTACATTGTCGATCGATGATTTCGTCATCACTTTCTTCACCAAAGGAGTCGGCGAACCGATCCTGCCGATCCAGATCTATACTATGATCAAAATCGCCGTTACACCTGAAGTCAATGCCATTTCCACCCTGCTGATGCTGCTGACACTCGCGCTGATCATTATCGCCAACCGGATTGATTCCGGCATGCTGCGAGGAGAAGAAGAACCATGAAGTTGCATGACTTTCAGCGGTACGTGGTCTACCTGCTGATCGGTATGCTGGCCAGCTGCACCCCTGGCGAGCAGACTGCTGTCGCTCCGTCCGGCCAGGGCGATAATATTCTGCGGCTGTTCAACTGGAATAACTACATCAGCCGGCAAACGGTTGTTCGTTTCGAGCAGGCGTGTCAGTGTCGGCTCACCCAGGATTATTATTCCGACAATGAAGAACTGCTGGCCAAACTGGCTGCCGGTGCAACCGGCTATGACCTCCTTGTTCCCACGGGGAATGCCATGGAGACCCTGATCCGCCAGGAAGCTCTCGTACCGCTGGATAAGTCACGCCTTCCCAACCTGGTAAATATAGATCCCGGCTATCTGGGTACAGTGTTCGATCCGGACAATCGCTATTCCGTCCCCTATGCCACCACCATCACCTTGTTGGGATTCAATCGCGAGAAGCTCACTGAGCTCGGCCTGCCGGTCGACAGCTGGGCGATCATCTTCGAACCGGAATATCTGGAAAAAATCAAAGGCCGTGTCACCGTACTCGACAGCCAGCGGGAACTGATGGCGGCCGCACTCCGGTATCTGGGCTATTCCGCCAATGACACCAGTGAAACTCACTGGCAGCAGGCCAAAGCCCTCATCATCCGGGCCAAGCCTTACTGGGCCGCTTTCAGCAACACGAGTTATATTCGCGAATTGGCAGTCGGCAACCTGTGGGTGGCTCACGGTTATTCGAACGATATGTTTCAGGCTGCCCAGGACGCGAAAAAAACCGGGCGCCCGTTCACTGTCGATTTTACTATTCCGAAAGAGGGAGGGGTGCTGGCACTCGACAGCATGGTGATCCACCACAGCGGACAGCGCCCTGATCTGGCACATCAGTTCATTGATTTCATGCTGGAAGGCAAAAATTCCGCTGAACTGACCAACCTGACCGGTTCCGGCAACCCCAATATGGACGCGAAACCCTATATCCATTCCGAAATTGTCGCTAATCCAGCTATTTTTCCCGACTCAATACAGCTTGCCCGATTGGAAATGCTGGAAGATATCGATCACACACAACGCCGGCTGCTCAGCCGGATATGGACAGAAATAAAACTGAGATGAAACCATGACCGATTATTTTCGACATCACGTTTTTTTTTGCGTTAACCAGCGCCCGAATGGGGAACCCTGCTGCAACGATCATCACGCCCAGTCGATGCGCGACTACGCCAAAGCGCGCATCAAGGCACTCGGACTGGACGGCAGAAACAAAGTGCGTATCAACAACGCTGGCTGCCTCGACCGCTGCAGCGAAGGGCCGGTTATCGTCGTATATCCCGAAGCTGTCTGGTATACCTACGTGGATCAGGAAGACATCGACGAAATCATCGAATCACACCTGCAAAACGGACAAATTGTCGAACGTCTGAGAATCTGACCCCACAATCCGGCTTCACACCAGGGCTGTGTGAAACACTCACAACGGCAAAATAACTGGCGGATCGTTCCATGCTGGAAGTATGGAAACACATCCTGAGGCGCTCCAGTGCGTCATTGTATTCAAACCCAGCTGTCAAATAAGCCGCGAGAGCGGCAAAGCCACGGGTTCCCACGCGGGAGCATGGGAACCATGAAATATGGGGGCTGGCAAAACGGGGGATCTCACACCTGTAGCAACATCGCTCTGGATTGCTGCGGCGTATCACTTCGCCTGACAGCAGCAAAATAACCGGCTGATGATTCCCGCGCTCCGGCGTGAGGATACGACTCGTCTCGCTCCAACGGAACATACTGGCCACCGGAAAGGCAGCGGTACAGCTTTCTGTGATTGGGTATGGGAAACCCTCAAAATCCGGTTCACCCCAGGCATCAGGGCAATCCATTCACCGCAACGCCCTCTCTACGGAAATAAGAGCTTAACCTTTGAACAGTGTTATCACGAATATTTTAATAAAACGCTTGACTTTATTCAGACACCTTATTAAGATCATTAACGAGATCGCTTCTCATTTTCATCCTCTCCTCTCTCTCCGATGATGCGATCTCGTATCTCCCACCCCGGACAGGTTTCTCGCTTGTCCGGGTATTCTTTTTAAGGCTTTTTGCCCTGCCGATTGATTGACCAGGCTGTCTGTACTCCGACTAAAAGCGGGTTTGAGTGGTTGCGCAATCCTGTAACCTCTCCCATGCAATGTCCCCCGCACGGGTAACACCTCGCAGCGTTGCTGTCACGCTGGTATCACCGGTTTGTCGGATCCTCAGGGAAAATACATATCGCGGTCCGGTATAAAACCCGTGTTTATCACGAAAATCCGTTTCCGGATAGGGATCGGAATAATCAGGAACCGCATCCGGATTGGTCGGAGAATTACGCGCAAACGTCCCTGGCAGCAAGCGCGCATCGTATGCATAGAGGGTTGACACCTGCCCCGCGGGCTCCACCCGGCTGCTGAACCGCAACATGCGGATCGGCCAGCGGCTGTCTGCCTGCAATCGCTCTATCACACAACTGGCAAGCCCGGTATGATCCCCGGTAAAATGGTTCTCATGCAGTGGAGGTGGCTCTTTCAGTTCACCGGAACTCATGCACGCCGACAGCGACAAGGCTGAAACCACAATCAGTTTTTTCATCACAACCTCCTAACGGGTGGAACGCCCCGGCACCTTACCGGAACGATCTATGAACGACAGGAAAAGCACAGCGGGAGTTTCCG
>JBIQJX010000074.1:0-8578 GCA_044507105.1 Nitrosomonas sp. | reverse complement strand
CTGAGCAACTGGAATTAAACGGTGAGTTTGTCGCAATTCTGGAAGCGAATAATCAAATAGCCATTGAAAGCAGCGCTGAAGAAGCCGAAAGGTGGCGTCAGGAGGAACGAGTTAAAACGGTCGGGCAAGGCAGCCTGGGAATTTCCGCGGATATAACCAGGAGGCAATCCGATTACCCCGTTTACCGGGATGATATGCTGATTATTCCGCGTGTCGATACCGATGAACAAACCGGTCTGTTTCAGGATGGCGTGTTTCAGTACGATTCGACAGTATCCGCCTGGCGGTTGATAGCGTTCGATACCTACCCGATTCCGAGGAAGGATGGTATTGGAGGAAAGAGATTGGCGGTCGAAAAAGTTGAGAAAATTATTACAGATACCTCCCCGGTTCAGGTCTTTTTAAAAATAACTGGTTATTTCTCTGATGGTTGCGGAGGGTTCAAACAGATCAATCAGCGCTTAAACGGAAACAGTTTTGAAATTACCCTACACGGAAAACGCCCCCCTCCCGGAATAGTTTGTACGCTGGCTATTGTTTCATTTGAAAAAATCATTCCGCTGGAAGTATACGGTTTGCCGGCCGGAACGTATGAATACAGCGTCAATCGTGAACTATTCGGCACGTTCGATCTGACAGCCGATAACGAACTGTGAGCTCCCGTATAAAAATAGCCGATAGAGGAGCTGCATGGGGGTCTGAGCATGTGCCATTTACATTGTCGTGTCTATTTGTAAAATTGCCTTATTCAACTCATGTTTATGCTTAAACACATAACGTTAATCAGACAAAATGTCTTATTCCAATTCTATTTAGGAACAGCATTAATAATCCAGTCCCATCCGGTAATGCTGCGCCTAGGTGTTTAGTCCCTCTTTGTAAGGGTGGATAAAGGCTATGACAGCAACAGTATTCCTGACGCCATGGCTTTCATCAAGGCAGTGCCTGTCATCCCGCCGCGATCAAACTTCAAAATATTAAGAACGTATAATCGCGAAATCTATCAATGCAGAAATATCGTTGAGCGCATATTCAACAAGCAGCGGTATCCACGCCAGTACGTCACATATCACCGCTTTCGAGTGTTATGTTTATGATCAAAATTTGTAAACCGGGAGCCAATCAATGAAACAGCACCGCTATCGTGTCACCCTCGAATATCTCGCTGATGCTGACGGTAATCCACAACAACGCGAGCCGCTGGTATTCGAAGTTGGCAATCACGACGAAATTTTTGGCATTGTCGAACTGGTTCGCAGTCGTGAGCTGTTAGATGCGCAGACTACGGCTGCTTTCGTGGTTGGGCAAAAGCTGTTTGGAGAAGTAATGCTGGAAAATCGCAAGAATCCACTGTTTACTGAACTCTGGCCGCATTTCCTTGATTTCGTTAAAAAGCTGAAAAACTCAGTGAAACCATAATCAGCCCGACCAGGGGGCAGCCTATCAACAGGTAATAGCATAACGTTGCAATGCAGCTTTAATACTGGTGCCCTGGAGCAGGGCGCGGCTAGAGGAATTGCTGATCCTCAACCGACGGCAGAAGGCGGTAGCACGTCTCTCGCTGAAGATCGCGATTGAGGACACGTTCGCGATTGTCTTATGGCGGGGCTGACAATCTTCCCCAGTTTCTTCGAATCCAATTTCCGGATCGGATAACTCTCTGTTAATAGGACAATTATTATAAGCTGTATCAATCAATTGCAGCTGATGTACTATATTGTTCAAAAATTATAATTAATAACCATTATTATTCTCGTTGTCTGTCAGGAGAGACTGGTCAGAGAGATACTCATGCTTCGCTATGAAAATCTGTTTTATATTTTGATTGTTCTGTTTTCGATTTACGGGCTTGCAGGCTGTGGGGAGGGGCAGAACGACACTGCTGCGAAGGAAGCACTTCCAAAAGTCGATGTCATTATTACCCGCGCGGTTTCTTCGCCGGTCAGTATCGAACTGCCAGGCCGGCTGGAAGCATTCCGGCAGGCAGAAGTACGCGCCAGGGTTGCCGGTATCATAACGGAGCGGTTATACGAGGAAGGACAGGATGTGCGCAAGGGCACGCCCCTTTTCCTGATCAATCCGGAATTGCTGCAAGTGGCGCGTGACGAAGCGGCAGGCGCCTTGGCAAAGGCCGAAGCCAACCACCATGATGCGGCCGATAAACTCGAGCGTTATAAGGATCTGGTAAGTGACCGTTCTATTAGTGAGCGTGACTACCAATCCGCCGTGGCAGAAGAGAAGCAGGCTAAAGCCGAGCTGCTTTCAGCCAGAGCGCGGCTGGAAAAGGCAAAGCTTGATCTGGGTTATGCAACGGTGGTGTCCCCCATCAGAGGCCGGGCACGACGTGCGCTGGTGACCGAAGGGGCGCTGGTCGGACAGGATGCCCCGACGCCCCTTACCACAGTCGAACAAATTGATCCGATATATGTCAATTTCTCCCAGCCGGCTTCTGAAGTTATGGCGATGCAGCGTGCAGTCAAATCCGGAAAAGTTCAGGGGATCGAGCAGGAAAATATTCAGGTCCGTCTGATTTTTTCTGACGGTAGTGAGTATAGCCGTACCGGCAAACTGTTTTTTTCAGATCTTGCCGTAGATACTTCCACCGATACGGTAGCGATGCGGGCGCTGTTTGATAATCCTGACTACGAACTGCTGCCGGGGGCCTATGTTCAGGTCAGACTGGAACAGGTCATCCTTCATAATGCCGTTCATATTCCACGCGATGCGTTGATTCGCACTTCCGGATCAGCCAGTGTCATGATTGTCGATGCTGAAGACAAGATACAGATGGTCGAAGTCGAGGCAAACACCATGGAGGGCAATCACTGGGTGATTACAGGCGGGTTGCAGAGTGGGGAGAAAGTAGTTGTCAGCAATCCGGCCATGATGGTACCGGGTACCCGAGTCCAGCCCGTTACCGCTGAAACTACAGAAAACAGTCGACCAGCCGGTTCTGAACAATAAAAATCCATACAGGACCTTATGGCCCGATTTTTTATCGATCGTCCGGTATTTGCCTGGGTCGTTTCGCTGCTGATCATTCTTGCCGGACTGCTTTCCATCCGGGGCTTGCCGATAGCACAGTATCCGGATATTGCTCCGCCCGTCGTGAGCATAACGGCCACTTATCCGGGTGCGTCTGCCAGGGTTGTCGAAGAATCAGTTACTGCAATCATTGAACGGGAAATGAATGGCGCGCCCAGGCTGATGTATACCTCGGCTACCAGCAGCCCCGGTTCTGCCAATATCAATCTCACATTCAAGCAGGGAACAGACCCTGATCTGGCTGCAGTGGAAGTACAGAACCGTTTGAAAATGGTCGAAGCACGATTGCCTGAAGTAGTACGGCGTAATGGAGTTTTTATCGAAAAATCCGCTGACAGTATTCAACTGGTAGTTTCGATCACTTCTGATGATAACCGCCTGACAGAGATCGAACTGGGAGAACTGGCAGCCGCCAATGTGCTGCAGGCATTGCGTCGGGTTGAAGGGGTGGGGAAGGTACAGTCGTTCAGTCCCGAGTACGCGATGCGTATATGGCTGGATCCGGTGAGAATGACTTCGCTCAATCTGACGGCAGCCGATCTGACTGTGGCGGTGCGTAACCATAATGCCCGGGTGGTAGCCGGTGATATTGGTGATAAGGCAGTTCCGGAATATGCGCCTATCAGTGCTAATGTGGTAGCAGATAAAACGCTTGTTACACCGGAAGATTTCGAAAATATTATTTTACGGGCAAAGGCGGATGGGGGCGCGATTCTGTTGCGGGATGTTGCCCGGGTTGAGTACGGTGGCAGTGAGTATTCGTTTTTTTCCCGGGTAAATGGTAAAAACGCGGCTGGTCTGGCAGTGAAAATGGCACCCGGGTCAAATGCAGTGGCTACCGTAGAACGCATACGCAATACGATGGATGAGCTTTCCCGATATTTCCCGCCGGGTGTCAGCTACCAGATACCTTATGATACGTCGGCGTTTGTCGAGATTTCTATCATAAAGGTGGTGTATACCCTGATTGAGGCGGTCGTCCTTGTGTTTCTGGTGATGTGGCTGTTCATGCAGAATTTCCGGGCAACTCTCATCCCTACCCTCGTGGTCCCTATCGCGCTGCTCGGCGCTTTTGCTGTCATGTATGGTCTGGGGTTTTCTATCAACGTCCTTACCATGTTCGGTATGGTACTGGCCATCGGTATCGTCGTGGACGATGCTATCGTTGTAGTGGAAAACGTCGAACGTATCATGGCTGAAGAAGGGCTGTCTCCCTACGATGCGACTGTTAAAGCCATGCAGCAAATCAGTGGTGCGATCATCGGCATTACGGTCGTACTGACGTCTGTATTTCTGCCGATGGCCTTTTTCAGTGGCGCGGTCGGCAATATTTACCGGCAATTTTCGTTGTCACTGGCGGCTTCCATTGCTTTTTCCGCTTTTCTGGCCCTTTCCCTGACCCCCGCTTTATGTGCAACGCTGCTTAAACCGGCTGACGGCGAATATCAGCAAAAGCGTGGATTCTTTGGCTGGTTCAATCGGACATTTGTTTTTTTGACTGGCCGCTACCAGTCCCGGGTTGGACGGATCCTCAAGCGGCCTGTCCGCTGGCTGGTGGTATACGGTCTCATCATTGCAGCAGTGGTTTTACTTTTCCTCCGTTTACCGACAGCCTTCCTGCCGGAGGAGGACCAGGGGGAATTTATGGTCATGGTTATGCTGCCTCAGGGCGCCACCATGCATGAGACTTTGGAGACTCTCGGGGAAGTAAGTAGTTATCTGCTGAAAAATGAACCGGTAAAGTATGCTTATGAAGTGGGCGGGTTTAGTTTTTATGGTACCAGTTCCAGTAGCGGGATGATTTTCGCGACACTGGAGGACTGGAAGGAGCGCGAAAATCCAGATCGACATGTTCAGTCGATTGTCGACCGCGTCAACCGGTATTTCCACGAGCGCCCGAATCTGACAGTATTTGCGCTGAATACGCCGCCATTACCTGAACTGGGAACATCCAATGGTTTTGATCTGCGCTTGCAGGATCGTGGAGGAACCGGATTTACGGTGCTGGCGGCAGCACGCGATCAGCTGCTGGCTGAAGGCAGGCGGAGTCCGGTGCTGACCAACCTGATGTTCGCCGGCCTGGAGGAAGCACCAGTCGTCAGGCTGGATATTGACCGGCGCAAGGCACAGACTTTGGGGGTTACGATGGGTGAAATCAATACCACCCTTGCCGTTATGTTCGGCTCGGATTATATCGGTGATTTCATGCACGATAACCAGGTCAGACGAGTTATTGTTCAGGCTGATGGCAGGAATCGTATCGAACTGGATGACATTCGAAAGCTGCGAGTGAGAAGCGCTAGTGGTGAACTGGTACCGTTGTCATCTTTTGTCACGCTGGAGTGGGATGTAGGACTGCCGCAGCTCGCACGCTACAATGGATTCCCTGCGCTGGCCATCAATGGTGATGCCGCTGCAGGCAGAAGCAGCGGTGATGCCATGCTCGAAATCGAACGTATCGCTGCCGGACTGCCGGCGGGGATTGGTTTCGAATGGTCCGGCCAGTCACTGGAAGAACAGCTTTCCGGTGATCAGGCTCCGTTTTTGTTTGGCTTGTCTGTCTTAATCATATTTCTGGCGCTGGCTGCTTTATACGAAAGCTGGCTGGTTCCGCTGGCGGTCATTCTAGTAGTCCCGCTGGGTGTACTGGGTGCTCTGCTGGGAGTGACCCTGTGCGATATGCCTAATGATATCTATTTCAAGGTCGGCCTGATCGCGACGATCGGACTTTCTGCAAAGAATGCCATTTTGATCGTGGAAATGGCGAAGACGCTTTATATCGACGGCATGAATTTAATTGAGGCAGCACTTGAAGCTGCCCGTTTGCGCCTGCGCCCAATCATCATGACTTCACTGGCTTTTGGGGCTGGTGTGTTGCCTCTGGCACTGGCAACCGGTGCAGCATCGGGTGCCCAGGCGGCAATTGGTACGAGCGTTTTTGGCGGCAACCTCGTGGCAGCAGCGCTGGCCATATTTCTGGTGCCACTGTTTTTTGTGGTGGTGGGCCGCTATATCAAACGTCCGTTACGTTCGCAGAAAAAATAATCATCGGTATGGGATACAGTTTTTATTTCAAACTGGTTGTATTAATCGTGACTGTTTCATTACTTCACGGCTGTTCGCTAATCCCCGAATATAATCGACCTCAGACACCCGTCCCGTCGGGTTATACGGTAAATGATACGGACGAAACGGATGTGATGCCGGAAAGCTGGCAGCAGTATTTTACTGATTCGGTTTTGCAGGGACTGATCGATATTGCGCTGGAGCAAAACCGGGATCTGCGCATTGCAGCTTTACGCATCGAAGAGGCTCGTGCCCAGTATGATATTCAGTCATCGGAAAGGTTACCTACCATCGATGCCATCGGCAGTTATGATCGCAGTCGTCTCATCTTTGCGCGGGGGCAGACTTTTGATGTCGATATGTATCGTATTGGTATCGGCATCAGTAATTTTGAAATTGATTTTTTCGGTCGGATCAAAAGTCTGTCCGCAGCGGTGCTGGAAGATTACCTGGCAACCCGGGAAGCGCAGCAGACGGCCCGTACGAGTCTGATTGCCGAAGTGGCTGTGGCTTATGTTAATGAGCGGGCTTTGTCAGAGCGTTTGTCACTGGCAAAGAAAACGCTGGCTTCACGGGAAGACGGCTACGCCAGGATCAGGCGTCGTTTTGATGCTGGTATGGATACAGCGGTAGATCTGAAAACTGCAGAAATGCAGATGGGAACTGCCCGTGCCGAAGTCGCAGCACTGAATCGGGAACATGAGCAAGCAGTCCATGCTTTGATGTTGCTGATTGGTGATCAGTCGGTGACCTTGCCAAATGGGACCCCTCCTCTTGATACCCTGAGTTTTTCGCCCTTACCAGCCGGTTTACCTTCCGAGTTATTGGAAAGGCGTCCGGATATCCGGGCGGCTGAGCATAAACTGAAGGCTGCTAATGCTAATATCGGGGCGGCGCGTGCCGCCTTATTTCCCCGCCTGCAATTGACTACCAATATCGGGCTGGTGAACGAGCGTTTTACAAAGTTACTCAGCAATGGCATCAATGCCTGGGCATTTACGCCGCAGATCATATTTCCGATTTTTACCAACAAGCGTAACCGGGCCAATGTGGAGGTTGCGCGTGCGCGCCAGGAAATTGCGGTAGCGGAATATGAGAAAGCTATCCAGAGTGCTTTTCGGGAAGTGGCTGATACATTGCTGGCCAGAGAGCGGATCACCAAACAAATCGGTGCTCAGTCAGATGCGACCGAGGCAGACCGTGAGCGATTGAGACTGGTGACCCGGCGTTATGAAAAAGGAGTTGCCAATTATCTGGAATTACTGGATGCACAACGCAGCCTGTTTGATTCTGAACAGATACTGGTTCAATTAAAGCAACTTTCCTTATCGAATGCCATCAACCTGTTCAAAGCCCTGGGCGGAGAATGGGGCGGGTCTTCATTTATTGAGTCCCGGAAGGATCTGTGAAAAGCAGCCTGATCAGTCAGCCTGGTTCCATCTGGGCAGATTGAAAGCCTGTCCCGACTGCCCCGACTGCAAGCCTGGCCAGGGAATAGAGACCATCCCGGATGTACAGCTGGACCTATCTGCCAGCTCGATATGAACAAAAGACAAAAACTCACAAGCTCTCACTTGCTCACGGCTTTCAGAACAGAAGGGTATGCGATCAACTGCTGTGGTTTCCAGGATAATTATTCCTGTCCGCTGTCATCCTCATGGGTCGTACAACAGGGAAAATTTGCTTCTTCTCGCATCCCGGTTGCAGTCAAACAGATGATCGACTGTGCTTCGTATAAACCATGCTGAGGTCTGAGACTCTGGCCCAAATCCAGTCCGATTTCCCACAGGATCTTGAAACGCTGATTTTGTATCATGTCTTCATAGGCATCCTGAGGTGGCTCCGTCTTTGCGCAGTCCGTATCCGGCCCATATTTCTCCATCGCCGATATAAGCGCTTACATTTTCCAGGTTATTGAAGATTTCGAGGTAAGCAAAGGGCGGAAGCTCATTGAAATGACCATAAACCTTTGGGATGTGACTATCCTCCTCATCCGTCGCTGTCCACCAGGAAGAGCCGTTCGTCAGCCAAATAGCATCAGGCTGGCTTTTGAGCCGGAACCCAACGAAAATATCGCCCGCCTTGGAGCGATCTTCAGGGGATATGACCAGATAGTGATTGAGTTGTACACTGTCGAAGGTGTGGCCGCGTACAACAACCTGGGGCAGACATATTTCCATCGGCGAAGGAAATTTCGTGATGAACTGTGCTTGGTGTCAAGCAAATTCTGTCGAAAATGTCGCATTTTTTGTAGCGATTGCGAAAGCCTGTCGTAATAATTTATGAGCAATTGCAATACCGATTACTTTGGGTGGTTTGCCTGCGGCCTGCAGTCGCTGATAGAGCTTTTTACATGCAGGATTGCACGTTCTAGCCGTCCAGGTACACAGATAAAGCAGCTGCCGAATACGTCCCTGACCCATTTTGGCGATGCCTCCTTTACCTCTGACCGAACTGCCTGAACGAA
>JBIQJX010000007.1:0-52206 GCA_044507105.1 Nitrosomonas sp. | reverse complement strand
CCGGTTTCACATATTCCTCCCCGTAAACCAGTAACGGGATATTTCCGTATGCTGCTCAGGTCAACGACGTGCCGCGCGCGCAATCAGGTGGGTAGCCGTTTTGCTGTCGAAGCAGTATAACCAGAAATGTGAAGTTCATTATCCAGCAGAGTCCCCGGAATCTGTAAGCGATCAGCTGTCATTTTCAGGATTTTTCCTGCGAATGAAGTTCGTCGTCAGTCAACGATCTCTATTTCTCTGACATAGGATGCGGAATGATTATTTCCAATATACCGCTCGCTATAGTGCACCCTTACCGTTGCAGCTGTTTGCAAACAGCTGATGGCAAAATCAAACAGATTCGGATCATCCACAATAAAATGGCGGAACTGGCTTCCACCATTCCCGATCTGGATTGTTATAAAGTAATTTCTGAGAGCGTCCTTGTTTTCCACTACATTGGTTATTCTGCCAAAATCAATACCTCGGGATATTTCCGGTTCAGTCGAGCGTATTCTACCGGTAAGATATGTCTGTTCCCGTGTCCACTCAGTAGCCACAGGATAAATTGTCAATAATTCACTGGCTGCGGAACATGAAAGCAGGGCATGTTTTTTAGGCGTTTTGAACTCAAGCACGACGTCCTTTCCGATCATCGCCTCGATCTCTTCATACCGGTCTCTGTCAAAACAAAACTGCCATGGATTGGCAAATAAATGAACCGGCCTGTTACCCACACTGACATATGTCGCGCTATCACGACCAAGCAATAATTCTCCGATATAGGCGCTGTTAAAGGTTCTCTCAAGGTTTATCGCACTCAGCCGGCCGGCAGTATAACCGACTGTTCTGACCAGATTTGCACAGGCTGGCTGATAAAGCAGGACAAGGATCAAGAACAGGCAGAATAATCGATATTTCGCTTTAACCGACTGACCACAGGCAGAATAGTTGTCCACAGGAATAAAGGAGGTATAGCGCGTTTGAATCATCGCAGCATATCACGGCAGCTTTAAACCTGGAAATGCAATTGGATACGTCCGAGTGTATGACTTAACAACGCCGCAAAACGAGAAACTACACAACAGAGAGCACTCAAGCCTGCAACCAGGAACGTCGAGAATTTCATCCACCGGCTCGGGGTGTGCGGAAGCGGCAAACCTGCTATGCATGGAGTTTTCTTATGACTGAGAAGTGATCTTCTGTGTTCTCAAATTAAATATTTACGCTCTCTGCGCCTCTCTGTGGTAAAAAATTCCATGCTAAAATAAAAAAGATATACAGGCCCGATGTCGATCCCGACTGATCCGGATTTTCCCGTCTTTCATATATACCACGAGTGGTGGATGTATGTTATATCCCTGCGATGGCATTGGATCCGTGAGAAAATTCTGCCTTCCCGATTGGTAGCTTGATCATCCGGAAAAATTTCACGCAATCATTTTTCCTGCTCATACCCTGTCCGGTATTTCTGTTATTAAGCTATACAGTGTACATATTTGCTGATTCTATAACGATTCCTAGACCCATACTCCCCATTACCGATCAGCCATGACCGAAGAGAACCACGAAAATCTGGAAGACAAGCTGCAAAAAATCATCTACCTGCTGCATAAATACAAGCTGGTAGAGGGACTGGTCCGTTTGCAGGATTCCCCCCGGCAGGAACTGGTCGATTCGGTGATACAAAAACAGAATTTCGCCAGTTTGCAGAATACGCTGGACAAGCTTCATCCTGCTGATATTGCTCATATTCTGGAAGCCCTCCCGCTTGAAGATCGCCTGATCATCTGGGGGCTGGTCAAGGCCGAACATGACGGGGAAGTGTTACTTGAAGTCTCGGATGCAGTTCGCCAGACGCTGATCGAAGATATGGACAGCAAGGAGCTGGTCGCCGCAGCAGAACAGCTGGATGCGGATGAAATTGCCGATCTGGTTCCGGATTTACCCATCGATGTCCTGGAAGATGTTTTTCGAGCCCTGCCCATGGAGGAGCGCGAGCAGTTACGCGCGGCCATGTCCTATTCTGAGGATGCGGTGGGAGCGCTCATGGATTTCGATGTCATTACTGTACGTGAAGATGTACGAATCGAGGTTGTTCTGCGTTATTTACGCCGTCTCACTGAATTACCGGATCACACTGATCAATTGTTCGTGGTCGATCGGGATGAATGCCTGAAGGGTGTCCTGCTTCTGAATCGGCTGCTGGTAAGTGATCCCGAAACCACTGTGGCTGAAGTCATGGCTCGGAAAATGATCAGATTTCACCCGGATGACAAAGCCGAACAGGCTACCCAGGCGTTTGAACGTTATGATTTGGTGTCAGCCCCGGTCCTGGCTCCGGATGGAAAACTGCTGGGCCGGGTAACAGTCAATGCAGTTATCGACTTCATGCGTGAAAAAGCGGATATAGAAGCACGCAATCAGGCAGGCTTGAGCGAAGAAGAAGATTTGTTCGCACCTGTCTGGAAAAGTGTTCGCAACCGCTGGGCCTGGCTGGCTATCAATCTGGTCACAGCTTTTATTGCCTCCCGCGTCATTGGCATATTCGAGGATTCTATTGAGAAACTGGTTGCTCTGGCTGCACTGATGCCTATCGTAGCAGGAGTGGGAGGGAATTCCGGTAACCAGACCATCACGATGATTGTACGTGCTATCGCGCTGGGACGAGTCAATCAGGACAGTACTCTCAAACTGATTACCAAGGAAATTGGTGTCAGTATCGTCAACGGCATTGTATGGGGAGGGGTAGTGGGATTATTCACTTATGCTATCTATCAGAATGTTCAACTGGGGCTGGTTATTGCCTTGGCCATGCTGTTGAATCTGCTGCTGGCTGCACTGGTAGGCGTGCTTATCCCACTGATACGCAAAAAACTCGGACGTGACCCGGCTCTGGGCTCCAGCGTCCTGATCACCGCTGTGACCGACAGTGGAGGCTTCTTCATTTTTCTGGGCCTGGCTACCTTGTTCCTGTTGTAAGAGCGTGCAGTAATCACCTGCTCTGCCCCGAATGAGCAACCTTGCGCGGGAATACCGCCAGATAAAATTTATAGGCAAGGTGCGGCACCAACCGGTACAGTGGCATACGCAGCTGATGACTGCGCCAGTAAAGCAAAAAACGTGCCAACCAGGCAAGTTTCGAAGGTTTGTCAGGATGCAACGGCAGCAAAGCCAGCGGTACACAAAAATGCATAATACGCAGCGCCAGCCAGCCGGGTCGCTGATTCAGCCGTTTCTCCTGATCATCCGGGAGTGATAACCGAAGCAACAAACGACTGAAATACAAACTGTAAAAAAGCGGTCTGCCCAAACCGAGCCGGTTGGCACGCTTGATCAGCTTTTCCTGGAAAAACGGCTGATCTTCACTGAAAAATTGCAGCATCTGGTGGAAATCCAGTAAATGCCGCAGATCATCAGTCAGTTCGTTGTTCTGAAACAGATTGACCGCACAATGCAAGATCATGTCTTCAGGGCAAAGAACATGAATACCTTCATCATTTATTCTGACTGCCGCTTCCCTGAACGGGACCGGATCGATTTTCAACTTGCCCAAGGGAGAAGCGAGAGTATGATGAACATCGACTTCAATCCCCCGTTCAGGATGAATGAGCGCAGGAATTTCATGACTCCACTCCCGGTAGTAGCGCTCATCATAGTCAGTCAGTGCATGATGCTGCCAGCCTTTCCTTAGCAAAATGGATTCAACCTGCCCCAGATTTTCCTTCGCCACCAGCAAATCCAGATCAGCAAATACGCGCCCCGGTGCATTCGGTAGCCCTTGCAACAGGTATGCCATCCCTTTGAGAACAATGAGGGAGATACCTTGTCCGCCTAGCGCCCACATTACCCGGTTCAATTCCCAGTTTACCGACTGCTGCTGTTTCTTTGCCTGAATCAGGCCGGAACGCAGCTGATTGGCAGCCCGTACAGGAATTTTGTCCAGCAGCCCTTTTTTCTCCAGCTCAACCGCCAGAAATCCAAGCAACCTCACCCTTCTGACCAGCCGCAACAGCAGTTCCCATTCCTGGTTTTTATATTTAACCAGGGAAGCAGGATAAACGACGGCATCAAGCAGCAACCGATGGTGACCCATACCCGTATCAGTCATCAGTCAGCTCATCAAGTACAGCCAAAGCACTGTCGAAATCCGAATAAACCAGTTTACGACACTCGCATCCTCGAACCAGTTCGGCCACAGCATTGAACGCAGCTTCACCCAACAGCTCATAGTTAAAAGCATTGCTTGCCAGTAACAGAAACGCTTCGGAACGCGGTAACGGCTCCAAGCGTACAGCAGCATCTGCCACCCATTGCGGAAAAACGATCCAGCGTGGTTTCGCAGTTTCATCCGCCCGTTCGATACTTTCCTGCGGCGGGCGCACATGAGCAACCGTTCCTTTCAAGGTGCCGGGTATTTCCGGTCCCAGCACTGCTTCTGGAAAATGATCACGAATCACTTTGATCGACTGATTTTTGAGCGGCATCAACCGGGGTAAGGGAAAAAATTCACCAGAGTGAGGATTCATCAACCCGAATTCATCGGAAAACAACCGATAACCACGATGTATGAGCGCCGTACATAAAGTCGTTTTGCCGCTGCCCGGCCAGGCCGGCAACAACAGCAGATGACCATTACGTTCCACGCCAGCGGAATGAAACAGTAACAAATGATTAACGCGCAGAGCAATCACCAGATTGATGCCCCATTCCAGCGCGGCCAACCCCTGCTCCGCGGGGACAGGCGAGAATGGGAACCGTCCATCCACTTGAAACTGGATCAATCGGGAAAACGGTCGTCTGATCGAACGCCTCGAGAGAATCTGCACATGAAATTCGGCGATTTCATCCTCTTCCACCAGTGTATGCAATGCATATAACTGATGGAGCTGACCAGCCAGCAACGGCAAGCGGGTCTGAATGCGTATATTAAACGGACCTGTTTTCACACGTGCTCCCTGGCCCGCAAGCAGCGTGCGGAATTCCTCCGGCGGCAGCTGTCCAATCCTCACATGCTTGTGTCCGCTCTTGCAATCAAACCCAGTGTTTCAAACCGATGCAGCGTTTTGACAATTTGCGCAGAAAAATGTATGTCAGACTGCAATGAGAAATGTTCTGATAAATTTCTACAGATTATATCCAGCGTAGCGGGAGATTGATCAAGCATCGTCAATATACGTAATCCCATTTCATTCAGGAAATGGGTTTTGCCGGACTCTGGCTGGAATACAGTAAACTCACCGTCCCAGTTTTCTATCCGCAGTGCTACAAAACCAGATGAATACCATTGAGCCATTCAGTATCTTCATTGAATCAGGGAACTCCGAAAAATTTCAGCGAACAGCCTTTCAAGTCAACAACTGGCGAAAGCAAGTTTTATTATAGTAAAAGAACATTTCGAATATCGATTCTTACATATTTGAATAGTCCTGATCCCTGGAAATAAAAGGAAGCCCTCCAGCCTCTGCTCTATCCCTAAAAGAATCAAAGGCAGCTGCCGAAACCAAAATACCACCACTATCTTTGCATGCCATCGCCTGCTTTTCCAAATCTGAGGGAGCGCCTATACTTGGGGAAGTATCTAGACCGGGGGAAGCACTCATATCTGAAGGGGTACCCATATGAGTAATTTGTGGGACCTCACCCAGATCATAAGGAGGTCCCTGCCTAAACTCAGCAGCAGACTCAGGATAAACACACACGATTTGCCCATCCACTGTAGCAGCCTCCTCAGCTGTATGAACTTCCCCTATCATATTGCTTGTCCGTGCCAGCACAGCACCACTGTGCAGCGTCATAATCACCGGAATCGCCACTGTGCTTCTGAGCAGCCGCCTGCGTACGGGCTGCAATGTCACCCCCTTTTGATTACCCACCGTATTCCGGTCCGGTTGTTGCTGTATTTTCTCTTCCGACATGTCAATCACCTCTCACGCAAAACTTCAGAAAACGAGAGTTGCCAGTATAACAACAGACAACACAAAAATGTCTTCACCTCATCTACTTATAAAAAATAAGCATATTCCATGCCATGTCCTGAAACAGCATTTTATGCCAGTAAAAACATGAAGATAAAATCTCTTCGCGGCCCTGTCGGATTCAGCATATACAAAACGTAAAATAATTCGACATTACCTCTGGCTCAGATTTTTGTAATCGATCCACGGCGCCCAACCGCTTCCGGTCATTCTCATTACACGAGCATCCTTTCACACCGACCTGATCATTACAAAAAGTGGAAAAAATTTCGACCATCTATCATCACAAATTTGTATTGTCAGGCCTTTGCACTATGTCGGTATTTCCGTTTCTTCTTCGACCTTCTGGTCCGTGCGTGTATAAAGCATATGATACAACACGGGCACTACCAGTAATGTCAGGAGTGTCGAAGAAAGAACGCCCCCGATTACGACTGTTGCCAGCGGGCGTTGCACTTCCGCTCCCAAGCCGGTTGCCAGCGCCATGGGAATAAATCCGACGGCGTCAGTAAGGGCGGTCATCAGCACCGGACGCAATCGCGTCAACGCACCCGTTTGTACTGCTTCCGTCAGCGCCATCCCTTTCTGGCGCAATTCCCGAATGAATGTCAGCATCACCAGTCCGTTCATCACCACGATCCCGGACAACGCAATAAATCCGATCCCGGCAGAAATGGATAACGGAATATCACGCAACCACAGCGCCAGCACTCCTCCTGTCAATGCAAAGGGCACCCCAGTGAAGACCAGCAATCCATCCCGGAAATTGCCAAATACAGTATAAAGCATGATAAAAATCAGTGCCAACGCGACCAGCACCACGATCTGCAGACGTTCCGCCGCTGAGATCATTTGCTCGAACTGTCCGCCCCATGCCAGCCAGTAACCCGGTGGAACGGGTACCTTTTCCTTCACCAGTGCCTGCGCTTCTCTGACAAACGAGCCAAGATCACGTCCGCGCACATTGGCTGTCACTACTACCCGCCGCTTGCCATGCTCACGGCTGATCTGGTTCGGTCCCTGTATGATCTCGAAATCAGCGACTTCCCCCAATGTAATGAAGGGAACTGATCCTGGCTGCGATATTCCCGTCTGCGAGGGTTGTCCGGCTGGCATTTCCCGTGTGCCGGTCCGGACCGGCAGACCGATCGGCAAATACCGCAATGCTTCGATATCACCACGTAATGTTTCCGGCAAACGCACCTGCAATTCAAAACGGCGATCTCCCTCGAAAATAAGTCCGGCACTTTTACCACCTACTGCAATAGCCACCGCATCCTGGACATCGGCAACATTCAGACCATATCGTGCAATACGAGCACGATCAGCCCGGATGGACAACACCGGCAACCCGGTCACCTGCTCCACTTTTACATCTGCAGCCCCGGGCAGAGTTACGACGAGTGCTTCGATACGCTCCCCCAGGGCAAGCAATTTATCCAAATCATCACCGAACACCTTGATGGCGACATCAGCCCGCACCCCTGAAATTAACTCATTGAAGCGCATTTCAATCGGCTGCGTAAATTCATAGTTGTTACCCGGCACCTGCAACACCGCTTTCTCCATTGCAGCAATCAGTTCATCTTTACTCCGGTACCGGTCGGGCCATTCCGACTGCGGCTTGAGCATAACGAACACATCCGCCACGCTGGGCGGCATCGGATCTGTCGCAATTTCCGCCGTCCCAATTTTGCTGAAGACCTGTTTTACTTCAGGAAACGACTGGATAACTTTCTCCAGCTCGCCCTGCATGATAATGGCAGTAGAAAGACTGGTGCCAGGAATACGAATTGCATGCAATGCAATATCTCCTTCATTCAACTGGGGTACAAATTCGCTGCCCAGGCGGGTGGCCAGTAATACTGACAATCCCATGATCACTGCAGCAACGGTGAGAGTCAAATTCTGGTTACGCATCACCACTACGAGTACAGGCTGATAAAAACGTTTACACCACACCACGATCCGGCTTTCCTCATCTGCCACTTTACCAGTCAGAAACATTGCAATGGCCGCCGGCACGAAAGTGACCGACAGAATCAGGGCGCCCAGCAACGCTGCTACTACGGTAAACGCCATGGGATGAAACATTTTGCCCTCCACGCCCGACAACGCAAAAATCGGCAGATAGACAACCATAATGATCACTTGGCCGTAAATCAGTGCGCGCCGTACCTGCTGCGTGGCTGTGAACACCAGCTTCAAGCGCTCTTCCCGGTTCAACACCCGACCCAGCCGGGTCTGCTCCTGCGAAATACACCGGATACTGTTTTCAATAATGACGATGACGCCATCAACAATAATGCCAAAATCCAGTGCTCCCAGGCTCATCAGATTAGCACTGACCTGATTGGCAACCATGCCACTAAACGTGAACAACATCGACAGCGGAATGACGAGAGCAGCAATCACTGCTGCACGAAAATTTCCGAGAAACAAGAACAGCACAACAATGACCAGAGCCGCTCCTTCGATCAGATTGCTGGCAACAGTACGGATCGTGCCCTCAATCAGGGTGGTTCGATCATAGACAGGAACAATGATGACGCCCGCCGGCAGCGAACGACCGATTTCTGTCAGTTTTTCAGCCACGGCATGAGCCACGACACGACTGTTCTTCCCAATCAGCATAAGAGCAGTTCCCAGCACCGTCTCTTCCCCGTTACGGGTAGCAGCACCTGTACGCAACTCCCTGCCAATCAGTACATCGGCCACATCCTTGATACGCAGGGGTGTCCCCTGTCTGCTGCCCAGTGTAATCTCACCGATTTCACCCAGACTGGTAGCCTGTCCCGGTAAACGTACCAGGTATTGCTCGCCCCGCTTCTCAATATAGCCTGCTCCCAGGTTAAGGTTGTTACGCTCAAGTGCCGCCACAATTTCCTGCAGCGTCAGTCCATAAGCAATGAGTTTTTCCGGATAGGGGGTAACATGGTATTGTTTAACGTATCCTCCGATAGTGTTGACTTCAGTTACGCCCTCTACCATGCGCAATTGCGGCCGAATGATCCAGTCCTGGATTTCACGCAGATCAGTGGAGGTATAAGCGGTCCCATCCGGTTTGCGTGCACCGGGAGTACTTTCGACTGTCCACATGAATATCTCCCCCAGGCCGGTGGAAATCGGCCCCATTGCGGGCTCGATACCGGCAGGCAACTGTCCCTTTGCTTCCTGAATACGCTGACTGATCAGCTGACGAGCGAAATGGATATCCGTCCCTTCCTGAAAAACCACTGTCACCTGGGATAATCCATAGCGCGATAATGAGCGCGTATACTCCAGCTTGGGCAAGCCGGCCATAATGGTCTCGACCGGAAAAGTAACACGCTGCTCTACTTCCAGAGGTGAATAACCCGATGCAATGGTATTGATCTGTACCTGGACATTGGTAATATCGGGAACAGCATCGATCGGCAGTTTCTGATAACTGTAAAAGCCCAGCAAGGCCATGGCCACCACGCCCAGCAGCACCAGTCCGCGGTGCTGAATCACCGCTTGCAGAATATATTTAAACATGAACGGGATCACCGTTCATGAGGCTGCCGTTATCGGAAATGTAAAAAGGCATCAAACAGCATGATGAAATGATCCGTCTACTCAAACGTTCAATCGGCACTTCCTCAGTGATCATGGGTTGCTCCCGCCTTGCCCAGCTCCGATTTGAGGATAAAACTGTTATTCACTGCATACTGTTCTCCGGCGAACAGACCGTCGATTACTTCAACCATTCGGCGGTCACTACGCCCCAGTTCAAGCGGGCGCATTTCGAAAAAATCGCCATAGCGGCCGAATACTACCGGGTGGCCTTCCAGCGTCTGCAGCGCGTCGAGTGAAATCGCCACTGGCACTTCAACTGCCTCCATCTGCAAATCCGCCTTGACGAACATACCGGGACGCCATTTTTCATCCCGGTTATCGAGTTCCACGCGGGCAACAGCAGTACGGGTCAGCTCGTCGAGCAATGTCGTCACATAGATCACCTTCCCTTCACGCGTCAAATCATGTGCATCCGCACGAATGATGGCACGCTGCCCCACATCGACCTGATGCAGATTTCCGGGAAAAATCCGTACCGCGGCCCATATCGTAGAAATATCTGCAATGATGAACACTGTTTTGTCTTCCTTGACAGCCTCCCCGGTGACTACTGCCTTATCAATGATGATCCCGGCAATAGGAGAACGAATCTCATAACGAGCAAGATTTTTTCCGGACAACCCTGATTCCGGCTGCACCCCGAGTGCCAGCAGACGCTCGGCAGCCAGTTTCATCTCGATACTGGCTTCTTCCCGCTGCTGTCGTGCGGTCAGGTAATCCTGCCGGGCAGTAATTTTCTCCTGCCATAACTGCTTCTCCCGGTCATAAACCGTCTGGGCCAGGGCCAGCCGCCTGCGGGCAAGCAAATATTGACTGCGCAGATCAGCCAGCATGGCACTTTCCATCACTGCCAGCACCTCTCCTTTTTCCACTCTTTGGCCATGATGACGTTGGACAGTCACCACCATGCCGGGCAAGCGCGGCACCACATGCACGATTGTATGTTCATTGAAGATAATCTCACCCGGCAGAGTAATACCCGATCGGATAACAGCCGGGCCGGCGACAGCCAGTCCAATACCGTTGCTGCGCACTGCTGCATCAGACATCTGCACTCGCCCTTCGACCTGGCTATGACCCCAACGGTAGGTTTTACCCTGATATTCTGCGGCAATAGCCAATTCGAAGGAATGCGGCTCTTCCACTTCCTGATTACTGATCAGGTAATCATCTTCTGGCCGGAAGCTAAATAACTGTGCCGCCCTGCCCAGTCGGATAAGTGTAATTGTGACTTTCATATCGGCAGGAAGTAAAGGCCGCCCCTGCTTGTAGAGATATATTCTGAAATGAGAAGAAACACTTGTTTCCTGAATAATCAGCTCCAAACCCAGATCATCTTGTACGAATAATTTTCCTCCCTTTGGCCCATTTCGCTCCTTTACGGATGCATATTCGATACTCTCTGCGATCCGGTCAAACTGCTCCTCAGTATCCGGCGCGTGGAATCTGTCCGGCATCAAAATCAGCATGCCCAGCAAAAGACCGGTCAGAATAACTGTCACAACGGGCAGCCGTCCGGTAACCTTCATCAATTATGCTCCTCCTCTTCAGCAAGACCCGTTGAATCCATTGCAGACTCATCAAGAGGCGCTGCCACCAACTGCTCGATAGTATTGATCAGGCGCTGATAATTCGCCAACGCCCGCACATACAGCATCCGATTCTGAAAAAAGGCACGCTGAGCATCCAGCATTTCCAGAAAACTGAATTTACCAAGCTGATAACCGCGATTGGTGATTTCGAAGGCATTCCGTGCCCCCGGCAGCACTTCATCACGCAAAATCCCGATCTCATTCCGGGCTGCCAGTAGATTCTCGTAAGTACGTATAAACTCAGTCCGAAGCTGTAACTCGACCGCCATTCGTTCATCCACCGCCTTATTCAGGCGATGGCGGGCTTCCAGCTCATTTCCCTGATTACGATTAAAAACCGGGATAGGAATCGACATGTCCAGCAAGGCAGTCGTGCTGTCGACCCCCAGATAGCGTCGAATGCCTGCCCCCAATGTTATATCAGGAATACGCCGCGCCTTTTCCAACTCGACCACCGCTTCGCGTTGCGCGATATTTTTGATACTCTGCAGTATCACGGGATTTTTCTCGAGACGTTTAATAAGCTGTTCAAAAGTCGGGATCTCGATGAATGACTCCAGCTTTCCCAGCGCCTGACCAAACTGCGGCTCTGTTTCACCCCAGAGCAGCGCCAGCCTTGCCCGGGCGGCAGCCAAGCCACGTCTCGCCTGTTCCAGTTCTATATTTACCGTGGAAAATGCAACTTTTGAACGAATTTCTTCCATAGGAGGCGCTTTACCTGCCTCGACCCGCCTGGCAACAGCTTCCAGTGCAGCCCGGGACAAACGCACAGTATCGTCTACCACACGCACCTGCGCCTGGTTTTCCAGCACATCAATAAAAGCGTTGGCAGCGCGCGCGATGATTTCCAGTCGTTTAGCGGCATAAGCCTGGTCAGCCAGTTCCTGTCCCAGCGTTGCCACATTCACCCTGGCAGGCCGCTTGCCACCAAGCTCGATCAGCTGGCTGATACGGAATGTGGTAAATCGCTGAACAGCTGAATTGGAGGAATTGATATCCTCTGCTTCAATACTGAACTCCGGGTTCCTAAACAAACCGGCCTGCAGTTTTGTGCCTTCGAATGCGCGTATTTCACTGGAGAAAGCTGCCAGCTCCGGGTTTTTTTGTAAAACGAATTGAAGTGCCTGATATAAAGTCAGCTCACTCCCGTCACCTGCCGATGAATACGCAGGAAAATCGGTATCAATACCAGGATGACCTGTCATGTCCCGCCCTGAAACATCCGGAGCTCTTACAAGCAATAATGTCAAAATAAGTATCAGCCATATCGCCTGAGATCTTTCCGATAATCCTCTTACTCTATATTCCATCATAATTTCCTAACGAATCACCCTATTGCAAGTCGCATACGAAAAACAGCACACAAACAATTCCGGCATTTACAACGCAGACAACAAAGAATTATTTTTCTGCCGAGCCATCGAAAGGGTGGCTGAAAAATTGTCTGGAAACGGCCAAACTGAGACGCCGACAAATAATCGGCTCAGAACAACAGGCGGGGAGGATGATAAAAAGGATCAGGAATGGATTCCGGGAAAGGCCTGCCAGCAGCTTCCACCACATTTTCTCTGATGATAACCATAGCTATCTGTAAGGCCCAGAGATAAAAAGGCTGATACTGACCTGCTGCATGCAGACATAAATGAGTTGCAGCATCCAGCTCCACATTACCGTCAAGCTCGTGATGTAATGCCAGATGCGCATCAGGGTGTGTTAAAAATAATTCCCTGTAATGGTGGTGCGCCAGTTCATGTGTAAAAACACTGCCATTGAATGACCATCCAAATGTATTCGCCAGCATGCTGACAAGAAATATTAGAACAGTTAATCGAACGGCGAACGGTTTGTCCATAAAGTAAGAATCAGCATATCTCAATGCATCGGGCACAAAGGTAGCATGGAAACACGTATTTTCGTCATTCGATCATGCGTGATTGCAAAAAAGCATTTATCTCACTCGTATCAATTTATGAGGTCATAGGTCATACTATTTCAACACCCTCTTCCGTCAGCATTTCCACCAATGCAATCAATGGTAAGCCAATTAATGCGTTGGGGTCATCACCGCTCATACGTTCAATCAGAACGATACCCAGTCCCTCCGCTTTAGCGCTGCCGGCACAATGGTAAGGCTGTTCTTTCGCAAGATAACGTTCGATTTGATCATCGCTCACCTCCCGGAACTTTACCGAGCAGGGAACGGTACGTGACTGCAGACGAGTGGTACGGCTGTTCAACAGACAAAGTGCCGTATGAAAAACAACTTCTCTCCCCCGCATAAGGCTAAGCTGCCGGACAGCATTTGCATGATTCAGAGGTTTGCCTAATTGCATTTCTCCCAGAACTGCAACCTGATCCGCCGTGATGATCAGCGCATCGGGAAACACTTGGGCGACTGCGTGTGCTTTCTCTTGTGCCAGACGTAATGCCGTCATCTCGGGTGCTTCATTGGGCAAGGCAACCTCATCGACATCCGGATTTGCAATTTCAAAGGGAATCTGTAAGCGCTGTAACAGTTCACGCCGGTAGAGCGAACTGGAGCCCAGTACAAGCTGGGGATGAATCGTGTGCATTTTCAAAATATTATAGTAGTATATCGATTTATGATTTTGACACTTTAGAATAAAAAATATAACATGCGCGCCTTATGTCCGACCAATTCGTTATAGATGCGCTGAATTTTGTCCGCAACGCCGGCTTGCTTCAGGATAATATCTCTCCATCCAGTTTTGAGCGATTGCAAAGTTACCTGGCGAGTGTTGCAGGAAAAGTAGTTTACTCGGTTAGTGGAATATTCGATGAACAAGGCAGGCCAGTGCTAAAAATAGCGGTGAGTGGAACTCTGGATTTAAAATGTCAGCGCTGCCTGGAAAAACTGGAATACAGTCTTAATCTGGAAACCCGGTTGTTTCTTGCCAGAAATGAAGAGGAATTGCTCCGTTACGACGAAGATATCTTCATTGACGCCATCCCTGCATCGCATGAACTGGATATTCTGGCTCTGATAGAAGACGAGGTCATTCTGAGTTTACCGGTCTCACCCCGTCATCAGAATACCGCATGCTACATGGCAACCCGGCCCGGAATTCATGGAATCTCAACCCGGGAGCACCCTTTCACGGCGCTGGCATCATTGAAACGATCACATTGAGCAAAAATTTTAACAAACCGTTCTTATTCTGGAGCTGAACAATGGCTGTACAACAAAACAAAAAATCCCCCTCCAAGCGCGGGATGCATCGTTCTCATGATGCATTGACCAATCCGCCACTTGCTATCGAACCTGCTACCGGGGAAACACATTTGCGGCATCATATCAGCCCGAATGGCTACTATCGCGGACGAAAAGTCATTAGAACCAAAAACGACGATTGACGGTTTGATGGTGCCTGAATACATCTCGTTTGTGTCACTGTTCAGCTACTGCGACAAGTGAATATAACGGTAGCAATCGATTGTATGGGGGGCGATCATGGCCCGCACATTACGGTCCCCTCAGCTGTCGAATACCTGCAGCACGACCGTGAAGCAAATGTCATTCTGGTCGGTATACCGGATGCGATCACAGCAGAACTGAATGCACTCGATATCTCACCCGGACCGCGGCTCAGATTACACCCGGCCAGTGAGGTTATTGGCATGGATGAATCACCAGCCATTGCCTTGCGCAACAAAAAAGACTCTTCCATGCGCGTTGCAATCAATCTGGTCAGAAATGGTGAGGCGCAGGCATGCATCAGTGCGGGAAATACAGGGGCATTACTGGCAACTTCCCGATTCGTACTGAAAACCATACCTGGGATTGACCGCCCTGCGCTGGCGGTAGTTTTGCCCACGATTTCGGGACGTACCTATGTACTGGATCTGGGAGCAAATGTGAACTGTACAGCGGAACATCTGCTCCAGTTTGGCATGATGGGGGCTACACTGGTCTCCTCAGTTGAGAACAAACCTAATCCAAGTATAGGTTTATTAAATATTGGCGAAGAAGATATCAAGGGTAATGATGTGGTCAAACAGGCAGCAGAATTGTTCCGCTCCAGTGGTCTCAATTTTTACGGCAATATTGAAGGAGATGATATTTACCGGGGCACGACCAACGTAGTGGTATGTGACGGTTTTGTTGGCAATGTTGCACTCAAAACTTCGGAAGGACTGGCACAAATGCTGGCAAGTTATTTACGCGAAGAATTCAGGCGCTCTTTCTTCAGCAAGCTGGCAGGAATGGTAGCGCTGCCGGTTATCAACGCGTTCAGACAGCGTGTCGATCATCGACGCTACAACGGCGCAAGCCTGCTGGGATTGCGGGGAATCGTCATCAAAAGCCACGGATCAGCCGACAGTTTCGCCTTTCGTTGCGCCATCAGCCGCGCTGCAGGGGAAATACGCGGCGGCACATTACGTCACATTGGCGAACGTGTCGAAACGCTACGACACAATATCGGACAGAATATTCCGAATCCGGTATCCGTAGAATAACAAGCTGATTATGACCATGTATTCACGAATCATCGGGACGGGCAGCTACCTGCCGGAAAAAATTCTGACCAACCACGACCTCGAATCCATGGTCGATACCAGCGATGAATGGATACGAACACGCACCGGCATCGTACAGCGTCATATTGCCGCAGAAGATCAGATGGCAAGCGATCTCGCTGTGGCAGCCAGCCGGCGGGCTATTGAGGCCGCAGGCATTCAGGCACAGGAAATCAATCTGGTAATCGTTGCCACTACCACGCCGGATATGATCTTCCCCAGCACAGCCTGTATTTTGCAACACAAACTTGGTCTGTCCAATGGTCCTGCATTCGATGTCCAGGCTGTCTGTAGCGGGTTCATCTATGCGCTAGCTACAGCAGATATGTTTATCCGTTCGGGGAAATACCGTAATGCGCTGGTCATCGGCGCCGAAGTTTACTCTCGCATCATGGATTGGGAAGACCGCAGCACCTGTGTTCTGTTTGGTGATGGTGCAGGAGCGGTTATTCTCACCCGGGACCAGAGTCCGGGAATCCTTTCCTCTCATTTACATGCGGATGGAAGTTACAGCCAGGTTCTGGCAGCACCTGCCAATATCCGCTCCGGGAAAATACAGGGAACACCTTTTATCACCATGGAAGGCAGTACTGTATTTAAATTTGCAGTAAAAGTACTGGAAGAAGCTGTACTGGAAGCATTACATGAAAACCGGCTGCAGACTTCAGATATTGACTGGTTGATTCCTCATCAGGCGAATATTCGCATCATTACCTCGACAGCCAGAAAACTTGGTATTCCTCAGGAGAAAGTAGTGATAACAGTCGCTCAACATGGCAACACCTCGGCAGCTTCCGTGCCACTGGCACTGGATCAGGCAGTACGCGACGGACGTATCCAGCCCGGTCAGCATATCGTGCTGGAAGGAGTAGGCGGCGGATTTACCTGGGGTTCAGTGCTCCTACGCTGGTAGTATATGAAAATTGCTTTTGTTTTCCCGGGGCAGGGATCGCAAGCCACCGGTATGATGAGCAGCTATGCGGAAATGCCGGTAATACATGAAACTTTCAGTGAGGCTTCTGACATCCTGCAACAGGACCTTTGGACACTGGTCAGCGATGGGCCTGAAGAGGCGCTGAATCTCACGATCAATACTCAGCCTGTTATGCTCGCTGCTGATATCGCCGTTTATCGCGCCTGGCAGCAAGCAGGAGGAACTGCCCCCCATTTCCTCGCCGGCCACAGTCTGGGTGAGTACGCCGCCCTGGTAGCAGCCGAATCTTTCACCTTTGCCGACGCTTTAAAACTGGTCCGTTATCGTGCAGAGGTCATGCAGGAAACTGTCCCTGAAGGTGCTGGAGGCATGGCGGCAATCGTCGGGCTGGATGATGATACTGTTTCCGCGGTATGTACAGAGACAGTGCGTGCCATACCCGATTCATCGCTGGAGCCTGCGAACTTTAACGCACCCGGCCAGGTAGTAATTGCCGGCCATCACACAGCGGTTACACACGCTGTCACACTGGCTCGGGCACAGGGGGCGAAACTGGCTGTTTTACTCCCGGTGAGCATTCCTTCCCATTGCTCACTCATGCGGCCGGCTGCAGAAAAACTTTCTCTTTTACTGGAAGCAATCGTAGTGCGCCCCCCGCAAATCCCTGTTCTACACAATGCTGACATTCAACAACATACCGAAGCGGCCTCCATTCGGCAAATACTTGTGCAACAGCTATACAGTCCGGTTCGTTGGACGGAGACGATCAGGACTATGGTTGCTCACGGGGTGAAATATACCGTAGAATGCGGTCCCGGCAAGGTGCTGTCGGGATTAAGTCGCCGGATCGACAAAAATCTGAAAAACATTTCTCTGGCCGATACCGATACTCTCCGGCAACTTGTTACAACATTGAAATAATACACCTGCAACGTATTACCAGGAATGACTCTCCCATCCATTCATAAATTCCCGAATGCTACTCGAACATAAAATTGCACTGGTCACCGGTGCAAGCCGCGGAATCGGTAAAGCCATTGCGCTGGAGCTTGGAAAACATGGCGCCACGGTTGTTGGTACTGCTACAACCGAAACGGGTGCCGGCCACATCAATCAATATCTGAGTGAAACTCGTATCCAGGGCATGGGTCTAGTCATGGATGTCAGTAATACTGAACATATAACTCATGGCATTGAGACCATACAGAAATCCGTGGGTGATGTCACGATACTGGTTAATAATGCGGGTATTACCCGCGACAATCTGCTGGCCCGCATGAAAGAGGATGAATGGGATACCGTTATACAAACCGATCTGAAATCTGTGTTCTGTCTGAGTCGTGCTGTTCTGCGCGCGATGATGAAAGCGCGGTGTGGCCGCATTATCAATATTTCATCGGTGGTAGGCGCAACCGGAAATCCCGGACAAACCAACTATGCAGCGGCCAAGGCAGGCATGGTTGGATTCAGCAAATCACTTGCAAAAGAAATTGGAAGCAGAAATATTACAGTTAACTGTGTCGCGCCCGGTTTCATTGACACCGACATGACCCGTTCACTCTCATCAGAGCAGCAGCAGGCGCTAATCCGTCATATTCCTCTCGGACGGCTGGGACGCCCGGAGGATATTGCCGGAGCTGTCGTTTTTCTGGCTTCCCCGGCGGCAGATTACATCACCGGAACCACATTGCATATAAATGGCGGAATGTATATGGAATGATCGAATCCCGCATATTTCACCGGATTCGGATAAAAATATAAAAGGGAAAAATATTTTGTAGTAGCAGAAAAGCTTGACTCACAGAGGATCACGTGGGTCTTGCCGGTTGTTTGAAATTTGTTAAACTTGCGGAGTTTTCTTACCTGAAAAGGATGGTATATCAATGGAAATTACTGAAATAGAACAGCGTATCAAAAAAATCGTGGCTGAGCAGCTGGGTGTCAATGAGACAGAAATCAAAAATGAATCCTCTTTTGTCAACGATCTAGGTGCGGATTCACTGGATACTGTCGAGCTCGTCATGGCGCTGGAAGAAGAATTCGAATGCGAAATTCCTGACGAGCAGGCAGAAAAAATCAATACAGTTCAGGAAGCGATTGATTACGTTGCATCTAATACTTCTCAATAAAGATAACTTCCCCATTGATTCATTGGAGTCGCTTTGTCCAAACGCAAAGTAGCCATTACCGGGCTGGGTATAGTTTCACCTGTTGGTAATACAGTTTCTGAAGCCTGGGAAAATGTGATTGCTGGGAAATCCGGCATCACCCACATTACCCGTTTTGATGCTTCAGATTTTTCTTCGCAAATTGCTGGTGAAGTCAAAGGATTTGATATTGCACAATATCTTTCCCCCAAGGAAGCGCGCCGTATGGATATATTTATCCAGTATGGAATGGCGGCAGCTATACAAGCAATCAGAGATGCCGGAATCGGAGAGGTAACAGAATTTGATGCAGAACGTATTGGTGTCAATATCGGTTCCGGAATTGGCGGTCTGCCCATGATTGAAAGCACCGATGCTGCCTATCATGCAGGCGGGCCACGAAAAATTTCGCCCTTCTTTATCCCCAGCACCATTATCAACATGGTTGCCGGTAATCTGTCTATCATGTTTGGATACAAGGGACCCAATCTTGCCATCGTTACTGCCTGCACAACTGCCACGCACTGTATCGGCAGCTCAGCCAGAATGATCGAGTACGGCGACGCCGATATCATGGTCTGCGGAGGTGCAGAATCATGTATCACGCCACTCACCGTCGGAGGATTTTCAGCAGCACGTGCCCTGTCATCAAACAATGACAATCCGGCTGCTGCAAGCCGGCCATGGGACTTGGGAAGAGATGGGTTCATTCTGGGAGAAGGAGCAGGGATTTTGGTCCTGGAAGAGATGGAACACGCCCGGCAACGGGGTGCCACGATATATGCGGAACTGGCCGGATTCGGCATGAGCGCAGATGCACATCACATGACAGCACCCTGCGATGATGGAGAGGGCGCTGCACGATGCATGACAAATGCATTGAACGATGCGCAGGTGAATATGAACGAACTCCATTACATCAATGCACATGGCACATCGACTCCGCTGGGGGATATTGCTGAAACCGTCGCAGTCAAGCGCTGCTTTGGTGAATATGCCAGTAATCTGGCGATCAGTTCAACCAAATCAATGACCGGGCATCTACTGGGTGCTGCAGGAGGCGTTGAGGCGATTTTTTCTGCTCTGGCGGTTTTTCACCAAATTGCCCCTCCCACCATCAATCTCGATAATCCTGATCCGGAATGTGATTTGGATTATATACCGGGCAATGCCAGGAAAATGAAAATCGATACAGCCTTATCCAATTCATTCGGCTTCGGTGGAACTAACGGTACCCTTGTTTTTAAAAAAGTCTAAATACCATGTCTGGTATTCTATAGAGTCTAATATTTGAGGCCTGCCGGCACACCAACAAAAGTTACCGGTTATTATATTTTTCTGCAGCATACCTGGCATGCACGACCGGCAAGTTGAATACCCGGACCCATTGATATGCCGAAACCGATACGTTTACTGCGCTTTCTGAATTTCCTTTTTGTGACGATTCTGGCAGGCAGTATACTATTTTCTATCTGGGTTCATCATTTGGTCACAACCCCGGTAAAACTTCCTGCCATACCCTGCGAGTTTTCAATCGAACCCGGAAGCAGTTTGCATAGCATTGCCGAACAATTGGCTGGCACCGATATTCTTCCCAACACCTGGTCTTTCCTGCTGATAGCTCATATAACAGGATATAATGCATCACTAAAGGCGGGGGAATACGAACTTACTGAAAATCTTTCGCCTTTACAGCTGTTGGAATATCTCGTCCAGGGCAAGACCAAGCAACATGCAATCACTTTTCTCGAAGGGTGGACTTTTTCCCGGCTCAGACAGGCACTGGATGAACACCCGGCTGTTCGGCATGATTCATCAGGGTTGAGCGAACTGGAATTGTTGCATCTGATCGAGGCAGATGAGCCCGGTGCCGAAGGGCTTTTCTTTCCGGATACTTATTTTTTCACAAGGAATAACAGCGATATAGCTATCCTCAAACGTGCCTATCAAACCATGCAGCAACATCTCACAACAGCGTGGCTTTCACGACAGGAATCACTCCCATTAAAAAATCAGTACGAGGGACTGATTCTGGCCTCGATTATCGAGAAGGAAACAGGTGTGGAAGATGAACGCAGCCAAATTGCCGGGGTATTCATCAATCGTCTGAAGCACGGCATGAGGCTCCAGACTGACCCTACTGTAATCTACGGCATGGGAGATAAATTTGGTGGAAACCTGCGTAAAATCGATTTGCAAACTGATCACTCATACAATACGTATACCCGTTTTGGCCTGCCCCCTACCCCCATTGCCATGCCCGGTCTGGCCTCCATCCAGGCAGCCTTTAATCCCGCTGTAACCAATGCATTTTATTTTGTCGCCAAGGGCGACGGAACTTCTCACTTCTCGGCGACACTTGCAGAACATAATCGGGCTGTTCTGAAATATCAAAAAAACCGTCCATAAAATGTTCCGGTATTTTGCACCAGATGATTGCACCATTTATTTACGGTCATTCCTTCCGATAACCCGGTTTCAGGGATAAAGAACGATTAAATCTGGAGATATCCGGCCACCTCTGATATTTCTGAATAAAGTGATCATTTCGGACTTATTGCCCATTCCGAGAAACTGATTACATTTTTATTACTAACTCCCCACTCAATTTGACTGCGACATGCGATTTTCCCTCATCATCCCCACGCTAAACGAAGCCGGAAACATCGATCCCCTGCTGTCAAATCTTTTTTCTCTTGATGCTCTGGGGGATCAGTTTGAAGTGATCATTGTAGATGATGGTTCTACTGATGGTACTCGTGAAAAAATCAGGGAATGGGAACTATCTCATAATGTACGGCTGATCGAAAGACATGCACAACCCGATCTGACAGCTTCTATTCTTGAGGGAGCAGCCGTTGCTCACAACGAAGTCATTGCAGTTATGGACGCCGACCTGAGCCATCCGCCGGACCGACTGGCAGCACTGGTCCGTCCGGTCCTGGATGACAGTTACGATATAGTCATTGGGAGCCGCTATATACCTGGCGGGAACATTAGCGACTGGCCTTTTTATCGTCTCTGGCTGTCCCGGGCGGGAGGCTGGCTTGCACGCATTATTTGTGACGTGAATGATGCTACTTCCGGTTTTTTTGCTTTTCGGCGGGAGCTGATCGGAAAAATTCCAGAGAATGCGCGTGGCTACAAGATTCTGCTGGAGCTGCTGATGGCGGGGCAGGATCGTTTACGGGTGAAAGAAATACCTATCAGCTTTCGTGATCGAACACACGGGGCTTCAAAGCTGTCTCTTTCACATCACCTTGCTTATCTGCAGCGGCTGATTACTTTGGCGGGTGGTACAGTTTCTTTTCATACAGCCAGTCGCTTTGCCATGGTCGGGTTTCTGGGCATCTTTGTCGACGTACTGATTTTTCAATGGATGATCAGCCACGAAACCAGTCTAGCCCTGGCACACATTTCCAGTTTTGTGGCTGCAGCCACCTTTAACTACGCCCTGAACTCAAAGTGGTCATTCCGGCATCATTATGGCGGGCATTTACACTGGAATCAGTTTTACCGTTTTCTGACTGTGGGAGTATTCGCATTACTCCTGCGCGGCGGTGTCCTGGCCTGGTTGACTTATACCTGGAATATACCCAGTGAGTGGGCTATTTTCCCTGCCATTCTCACAGCCGCCCTGGTAAATTATCTGGGGTCCGCCTTTTATGTCTTTCCACGGGCAAATCCCCCTGTTTCTCTCAATATACGCTGGCGTGTGGCAGCGGCAGGCATTGTCTGTTTTGTCATCCTGTTACGCTTCGTCTATATGAGTGTCGCGCAGCTTATACCTGATGAGGCCTACTACTGGCAGTACGCACAGCATATGGATCTGAGCTTTTTTGATCACCCCCCGATGGTGGCCTGGCTGATCTGGCTGGGAACTGCGATAGCAGGTCAGAACGAATTCGGCGTCAGAATCGGTGCATTCATATGCGGCCTGATCGCAATGGGTTACCTGTATGCTTTTGCACGTAATCTTTATGATAAATCTACCGGCATGCGTTCGATGCTGCTGCTCTCTATCCTGCCGTTCGGATTTGCCACCGGCCTGGTGATGACACCGGATGCCCCTTTGATCGCTGCCTGGGCAGCTACGCTCTACTATATGGAACGCGCCCTGCTGGCTAATCAGAGCCGGGCATGGATTGGAACAGGTATTGCGTTCGGGCTGGGAATTCTATCCAAATACACACTGGGTTTACTGGGCATCGCTGCTTTAGTCTTTGCTCTCCTGGATTCAACTGCGCGTCGCTGGTTATTGCGTCCTCATCCTTATCTCGCCGCGTGTATCGCACTGATACTGTTCAGCCCCGTGATTATCTGGAATATGGAAAATAACTGGACCTCTTTTCTGTTTCAGACCACTAGAATTGGCGGGGTACAGCATGTATTCGCCACACACAAGCTGATTTTCCAGATTGCAATTATTCTTACGCCAGTGGGGCTGGTTGCCGCAATATTCGCCCTGCAATCAATCTTCCTGAATTATCGTTGCATCCCCAGAAAATATCTTTTCATAGGCGTATTTACCGGTACTCCCCTAGTAATTTTTCTGGTAATCAGTACTTTCGATTCGCCACGTTTTCATTGGAGCAGCCCACTCTGGCTGGGGCTCATACCCACCATGGCATGGATGATCGGACAAAGCGATGCGCTCCGGAAAATTCCCGGACGTTTACGTGCTGCCTGGCGACCGACCATCATCGCGTCACTCCTGACCTATGCTGTTGTTTTGCACTATGTCACGCTGGGGATACCGGGGCTTCCTTATCAATTTTTGAGTGAGCACTATTTTTGGAAAGAAACCACGGCAGAAGTTGAAAAACTTGCCGAAGAAATCAGATTGACAACAGGAGAAACACCGATTGTAGTAGGTATGAGCAAATGGTCGATAGCCAGCGCCCTGGCTTTCTATGATCAGAATAATTCTCTCCTGGATATTCGTTCACGTAATATGTTTGGAGAGCCGGCTGCCATGTACAGTTTTTGGTACCCGTCAGAACCTCCTACCACTCGCCCTATTCTACTGGTAGGAATGAAGCAGCAAGCGCTTGAACCGGATTCAGCGGAAGGTAATATCGAGGAAATGCTGATAGAACTTAAGGATACAAATTTCCGCCCTGTCTATCGCCAGGATGGGGTCTTATTACGCACTCTTTACTACCGTATTGCGGAAGGGTATCGCGGCAATTCACTTTCTCACTATATATCGAACGCCACGAAATAAAACAGAACTAACAGAATTTAATGATTATGACCGAATAAAAACCCTATCAGCCATATTGTACCAATCCCCAGCACAATGAGTGTGACCTGCTGAACAGTTGCACTGATCTCAGGGCGTTTATGCAGACTGGGGATCAGGTCGGCCATTGCCACATAAGTCATACTTGCAGCAGCAATAACCAGTATCGGAGCAATCAGATGATCCAGCTGATACAGCATGAAATAACCCAGTAGCCCTCCAAATACAGTTGCTGCACCGGAGAGCAGATTAAACCAGAGTGCTTGCGCCTGCGTAAAACCTGAATTGAGCAGAATAATGAAATCTCCTGCTTCCTGCGGAATTTCGTGTGCCGTGATCGCAATAGCGGTAACGATACCCAGTTGGATATCAGCCATAAAGGCTGTTGCAATCAGAATACCGTCTACAAAATTATGGAATGTATCTCCCAGTACGATCATCATGCCACTGCGACCATAATCATGGACATCAGCATTTGCTGCAGCAGCTGTCGGTATCGCGGCTTCATGCGCTTCACACTCCGAGAGATGGCAATGACGCCACAATAAAAGTTTTTCCAGAATAAAGAAAATAAGGATGCCGGACAAAAAAATGATAGTCAGCTGTTTGGGCTCTTCTGAAAGTTCAAGTGCCTCAGGGAATGCATTCAGGAAGGCGGCTCCCAGAAGCGCACCAATAGCGTATGAAACCAATATGGATATCCATTGATTACTGTGGGCATTCAGGGTCAACAATGCCGCAAGTCCGATACTCAGCAGACCACCTGACACGCTGGCCAGCAAGATCCAGGCTAACACTGACATAAATTATGTTTCCACAATGATAGAAATCTATAAAAGCAGCGTGATATGCAGCCTGAGGATCGTGCAGACAGAAATAACAATGAGGGAAAACCAGCAAAGATTCCGGTAAAGTCACCATTCAGGCAGGTAACTGGGAAAATAGATATGTTACTTTATCACATTATTGAAATTAACAGCCGCAGACTGTACGCTTTCATTTGGGAGGTTGTGTCATCCATACCAAACCAGCCATTCTTCCGGTTATTCCATCACGACGATAGGAATAAAATCTTGTCGGATCATTGAAAGTACAAATATCTCCCCCGTAAACCTGATCTATTCCGGCACAGGAAAGACGCTGACGCGCCAGATCAAAAATATTTGCGTACCATTTTCCTTTTTCTTTCCCTGGTGAGAATGCACATTCTGCCTGATCCCCATGCTTGAGGAACATTATCCGGACCTCATCTCCCACTTCAAAATATTGGGGACCAATTGCCGGACCAAGCCATGCAATCAGCTGGTCACTGCGGCTAAACCTGCGCAGTTCTTCAACAGTATTTTCGATAATACCCCCGACCAGTCCGCGCCATCCCGCATGGGCAATGCCCACCACACTACCAGCTGCGTCACATAACAATACCGGTAAACAATCCGCTACCAGAACGGCACACACTATTCCATGGCGACGACTCATCGCCGCATCTCCTTCAGGAGGTATCATGCCTTCAGTATCCACCCAAACGGGCCTGGTACCATGTACCTGTATGAGCCAGCAGGGATCCCCGGGCAAGTATCGGCGCAGACAGATACGATTTTGCTGAACAGCCTGCGGATCATCCCCAACATGATTGGCCAGATTCAGACCTGCATAGACTCGACCTGTATCTCTGCCCATTCCCTTATTCCGAGTGGTAAATATAGCACTCACATTTTCAGGAGAAGGCCAGTCAGGTACGATCCAGTCGATCATTACTTACGAATCTCCGCCATCCGGCAACTATCGTAAACACCAGCATCCGGATTCCATCTGGACTAATTCGCTCACTGCCTCACCATCGGATACAGTTCAGAAAAAACTTCACAAACCCGATTAATCTGTTCAGGTGTGTGTGCTGCATTAATACTGCAGCGGATCAGCGACTTACCTTCTGGAGCCGCTGGGGGCAACACCAGATTCACATAAATATCACGTTTCATCAAACCGTCCCACAACATCAGCGCCTGTCGGGGATTATCAAGTACGACGGCAACGATAGGACCAGGCTCCGGCCCAAGGTGAAATCCGGTTTCTTCAAGATACGCATAAAGCTGATGAGCATTCTGCCATAAACGCTCGCGTAATGAACGGCCATCGCGCAGTAATTTCAAAGCGACCCGGGTGGAAGCAATAGTGGCTGGTGAAGGCGATGCAGTAAAAATATAGGGATGACTCACATAGCGCAACTGATCGAGCTGCACATGATTACTTACACAAAACCCCCCGATACCACACAGACTCTTACTGAAAGTTCCGGTAATAAAATCAACTTCATTGATTAATCCGGTTTTCTCTACCAACCCCTGTCCGGTTTCCCCCAGCACACCGAGTGAATGAGCTTCATCAAGCAACAAAGTACTTTGATAGGTGTTCTTTAGCTTTACGATGTCAGCCAAAGGAGCCTGATCGCCCAGCATACTGTAGATACCTTCAACGATAATCAGTGTATTCCGGCTGCGCTCACCCAGACGACGAAGCCGTTTCTCGAGATCATTCATATCGTTATGCCGGAAACGAATGATATCAGCTCCACTCAGAATACATCCGTCATAGATGCTGGCATGTGCATCTCCATCGATCAGAACAACATCACCAGCCCCCACCAGTCCGGAGATTGTCCCCAGATTCGCCTGATAACCTGTTGTAAAAACAATACATGCACGACAGTGATAAAATTCGGCAAATTCCTGCTCCAAGGCTCGATGTCCCGAATAATTACCATTCGCCATACGCGAACCGGTGGTGCCCGTCCCTTCCTGATCGATCGCCTGGTGCGCTGCTTGTCTGCATTCCGGTGAAAAACTGAGTCCCAGGTAGTTGTTCGTACCCAGCATCAATACCCGTCGTCCTCCAATTCTGGCCTCGGTTGCAGAATAAGTCTCATCTATCGGGATACCAAAAGCACCCAGGCCATCGGGCAATTGCGCTATTCTGGCTGCTGCCGCTGCATCAAGTTTTTTCAGCAGACTCATTTCGCCGCTGATTTGATTTTATAAATCAGATTGGCCAGATCCTGTACCGTTAGTACATCTACGAGCGTATTAAGCGGGACGGATATATCGAAATGATCTTCGATTTCCATTACAAGATTCAACAATTTAACTGAATCAATCGCAAGGTGTGTAATCAAATTAGTATCTGGAGATATTTCGGTTTCAGTGTCCGTAAAAGACGGCAGACGCTGGCAAAGCAGCTCGGTTATCTGGGGGAGGGTAACTTCGGGCATCAGATCAAATTCCTGAACAATTTATAGCTGCAACTTCACTTCCAAGCCAGGAAAATAAAAACTGCGCGAGTTGGAACAGCGGTTGTTTTCCTGATAAACAGTATAGCATTGTCAGTGAATACCGGCGTCTGCTTTAAGAATGAATATTATTATGCTTTGACAAGTTGTGGTAATGCCGCCTCAAACTTAGTAACGGGATACCAGTCCCGCAACTCTTTTTGCAGAGGAGAAATATCACAGGTCCAATCAGGATGATGAAGTTCCATCACCTTGCCCGGGGTTAATATCGGAGCATAATTAAAAATACGGGAAACCCATAAGTTAAGCTGAGCCAGCAAACGGATACTGACCGAGGGAATACGGAAGCAGCGGATCGGTCTGCCCAAAACACGCTGCGCGATCGCGGCGACTGAAGCATAATCATATCCGCCAGCTGTTCCATCATCGATCTCATAAATACCATTTGCAGGATGGTGAGTATCAAGCCAAGCATGGATAGCGGCAACCAAGTCACTGACATGCACCAGGCCAAAACGATTCGCAGGACTTGCCGGAGCCGGAAGTATACCGTAACGCATTGCCTGAAAAAGTGGTTTTAATGCTTTGTCACCCGCTCCGTAAACTGCTGCAGGCCTGAATACAACAGATCTCAATCGGCCGGAGAACTCTGGAATCAATTGCTCGGCCTCAAACTTGCTTTGTGCATACCATGAGATCTGGGGCTCACGTGCAGCCAGAGAAGATATATATAAAAATCTTGAACAAATACCTGTTTCAGCGGCAATTTGCAGTATATTTTTTGTTCCGACCACATTAACATGGAAAAAATCGTTCCAGGATTTACCCCTCACAGCACCTGCACAATGTATAACTGCATCAGCACCCGAAACCAGACGACGCAAGGCTTGGATATCATCCAAATCTCCCGAAATCCATTTTACAGTTGAGTAGCGTGCTGCCGGCGGCGTCCCCCTGATCAGGGCCCGAATCTCCCATCCGGAAGCTGCCAGTCTGTCAAGAAGTGCATGCCCGATAAAACCTGTAGCACCGGTCATTGCAACGATTCTGGCCATAAAAGTATTATTTGGACTAAGAGGAGGCTGACTGGCCTCCTCCGTTTGAGAACATCGGATTTGTAAAGGACAGTACCCTGTTATCCGACGGTAGAGACAATTGGAGAGGACTTCTCCAGGTTTGCACGCTGCAGAAAGCCCTGGCGTGCAGCAAAACGCGATAATTTCCCTGAAGAGGTTCGTGGCAATGTATGCGGTGGGACTAGCTCCACCAGACAACTTACCCCAAATGCCATATAAACCATTTGTTGCAGTCTGTTGATAAGAGATTGCCGATCATCTGCTGACGCCAAACGGCTTTCTACCACCAATACAACTGCAGTCGAACCATCCTCATTATTGACTCCAAATGCTGAAGCCTCCCGGGTCCTGACCTCCGGTTGCTGCTCGGCTAATTCTTCCACATCCTGGGCCCGGATATTTCTGCCGTTTACAATAATAACATCCGTGCGCCGCCCGGTAATATACAGATCACCTTCGAACAGAAAACCGATATCTCCCGTATCCAGCCATCCACCGGGCTTGATCGCTCTGGCGGTCTCTTTTGCATTATTGAAATACCCCTGCATTACACTGCTTCCCCTGACGAGAATACTCCCTACCATCATCTGTGGCAGTTCCCGGTCATTATCATCGACCACTTTGACTTCATGATCAGGCAACGGACGACCGCAATTTACAAATTCATTGAACTTCCTGCCATCTGCCTGTACCCGTACCGCGACCTTCTTTTCAATCAGAGTCTTGGCATCCACCCGCAGGCTTTTGACCCCCTGACCGATATCGGGGAAAGATACTGCCAATGTAGACTCAGCCAAGCCATAACAAGGCAGGAAAGCCCGCTCATTGAAGCCGGCGGAAGAAAATTTGGCTGCAAAACTTTTCAATGTATCGAGCCGAATCATTTCAGCCCCAATACCCGCTGCGCGCCAGCAACTCAGATCCAGATCTTTCAAGTCTGATTCACGCGCCCGCAAAGTGCATAACTTAAGGCCAAACGGCTGGCTGAAAGCAATTGTGCAACGATTCCGGCTGATCAGTCTGAGCCACTGCAAAGGCCGAACAGCAAAATGCCGGGTCGCCAGATAATCAACCGTTAACTGTGCTGCCAGAGGCGCCAGCACCAGACCAACCAAACCCATATCATGATAGAAAGGCAGCCATGAAGCGCATCGGTCATTGGGTTGAACATCAAGACCATTGCAAACAATACCATGCAGATTGCTCATCAGAGCGTGCTCGGTAATAATTACTCCCCGCGGCAAACGGGTGCTACCGGAAGTAAACTGCAGATAGGCGGTTTCAGTTGGAGAATTTGATGTCAGTTCCACTTCAACTTCAGGCAGCAATCTCAATTGCTCGGGGGTGCCGCTCCATCTGAGCGCAGTACTTTCCAAGCCAGCAGCTGCCTCATCAAGAAATCCGGCAAAATCCATATTAGCCACAGCAACACTTGCCTGACTGCCCTCAAGCATGCTCTTTAACTGTTGCACATAAATTGCATGACTGCCAAGATTAACAGGTACCGGCATCGCAAATGGAATCAGCCCTGCGTAGCGGCAGGCAAAAAACAATTCTATAAAATCCGGAGTGGTATCCGCGATCAATGCCACTCGGCTGTTACGCGCCAGCCCGAGACCGGACAATCTTCTCGCGGTCACTTGTGCCTTTGCGCGTAAATCCTTGTAAGTCAGAACAGATTGAAGGTTCCCTCTGGAGTCATAGAAATTATATCCGGTTTCCCCTCGGGCCGCGTATTCCAAGGCCTCCACCAGAGTCGCAAAATCTGCCCTTCGCTGAGATAATGGATTGGTTGTGGGTGTCGCTAAGTCAGGATCTATTCTGGAAGACAGGGAATCAGTTTCTTGCTTTGGCGGAACGCCCAACTTGGTTATTGTCGAACTCAAAATCTTCCCCTAGAAATATTTTTCTGGCCAACTTGTTGAAAAAGCCGGGCGTATTCTGCATTTTCAGTGTCTTCAGAGCAAGTGTTTGTAATCAGCTCCCCGATCCACTCATATTCATAAGATTGCGAATACCCTCTCATTGCCTGTTTAAAACAAGTATGTCATATTTGGTCATAAGTATGAGCAGCGAGCTTATATAAGGGCTGTTTAACTGTCAAGGCACTGTTAGGCTCATTGTTGCTAAATAACAACAGAATGTAATGACTTACGAAAAACTGTCAACAACCTCAAAATTGGTCAAACAAAATAAAAAAATCGGCATAGCGCTTGGCAGCGGATCCGCTCGTGGTCTGGCACATATCGGGGCCCTTCACGCTATAGAAGAAAGTGGCATCAGAATCGATTTGATTGCCGGCTCCAGTATCGGTGCTCTGGTCGGTGCAATATACGCTGCCGGAAACCTGACAGCGCTGGAATCAAGTTTTAATGCATTCGACTGGAAAAAGCTGGTCTCGCTCCTGGATCTGGTATTACCAAAATCAGGACTGATGAATGGCAGAAAAGTCATGGATTTTGTCAAGGATCATTTGACATTCAATGACATAGAAGAATTACCCATACCCTTTCAGGCGGTAGCAACAGACATTTTATCCGCAACAGAAATCACGATTGATAAGGGAAATTTGTTGCATGCAATTCGTGCCAGTATTGCTGTACCAGGTATTTTCACCCCGGTTTACGATACAGGACATGTGCTGGTCGACGGCGGACTGGTCAATCCGGTACCAGTAAGCACAGCACGCGCCATGGGTGCTGATTTCGTCATTGCAGTCGACTTGAATCATGAAGCCCCTTACAAAAAAAACAGGGAAGCTGTTTATGATAAAAAAGAGACATCCCCTTTTTTATTGCGACCTGTAAATGAAGCCACTTCCCGGAATGACAGTGAGGATCAGGCCAGGTCAATGATAAAAACAATGACACGTATCAAACAAATCGTCTCCACGTCAGATCATTCTACTTCCATTCGCCTGAAAAAATGGCTCGAAACCGACTCAGTCCTGAATATCTTTGAAATCATTCTTTCATCCATCAATATCATGGCAGCAAAAATCACAGAAAACCGGATGAAAATCGACTCTCCCGATCTGATCATTCAGCCGTTACTTGGCGATATTCATTTTCTCGCATTCGATCAATCTGAAAAAATTATTAAAATAGGTTATGAAAGCACAAAACAGGCACTTTCCGGGATTGATCCGCTAACACTGCAAACCGCCGCTTCCATACCTCGTCAAATCGGGGCTGATTAAAGACTGAAGCAGAATATCAGGCAATATTATTGCCTAACAACCGTAGTTGTTTGGATCTCTGGAAGCAGTGAGAGACAGCAAGTTTGCTGTCCCTGTTCATGCTGATCCGCTGAGAGTATCTGGGGTCTTTAAGATTATCCATTTTTCAGCTGCAGTATTTTTGATGAGAAAATAGTCTATCTGGATATTGCACAGTCGACATGATAACCTGCTGACAACAGTCTGCAAAATGAGATCTCTGCCCGGATACCACTCATTGTTCCGGATGAACAGCACCACAATAACAAAACTTGAAATATGCATATATTTGGGATCAGTGCTTTATTGTTGCTCATAGTATTAGCAGCTTCATCCTGTGTTCATGCCCGCAACTGGGTACTCCCTCCCGATGACATTGATATTTTCGGTCAGATCCAGACGGTATCCGCCAGCCGCGCAGAAACACTGCTTGACATAGCGCGTCGTCACAGCATCGGTCAGGATGAGATACTGTTGGCCAATCCTGAAATAAACCGCTGGCTGCCTGAAGAGGGCGCGCCGGTTGTACTGCCACTGCGTTTCATCATTCCGCAAGCTGAACGTACAGGGTTAGTGATCAACCTGCCCGAGATGCGACTGTACTATTTTCCGAAACCTGAAAAAGGGCAAAAACCGGTAATCATCACTCATCCTGTTAGCATCGGCAGAATGGATTGGAACACACCACTGGGCAAAACTACTATCGTCAGAAAACAAAAAAATCCGACGTGGACACCCCCCCAGTCGCTCAAAGATAAAGCTATAGCAGAAGGCGGCCCTCCTTTACCGGACATCATTCCCCCAGGGCCGAATAATCCACTTGGTGATTACGCACTCTATCTTGGTTTACCCAGTTACCTCATCCACGGCACTAATAAACCATTTGGTGTAGGCATGCGCGTCACTCATGGCTGTATACGCATGTACCCGGAAGATATCGAGAAACTGTTCGACATCGTTCCTGCAGGTACACCGGTACAGATCGTCAATCAGCCGATCAAGCTGGGATGGCTGGGCAAGCTCCTGTTTATCGAACTTCATCCGCCGCTGGAGGAAGATGCTATGGAGCCTGATGACTATATAGAAAAAACCCACAATATGATTCTTGAATTTCTTGAAAAAACTACCGCGGGCATAGCAGACGGGGCGATCACAAATATCAAAATTGACCGGCAAGCGCTTGAATCAGCTATTCAGACCATGAACGGTATCCCGACATTGATATCCGGGAATGAAGAATAATTACTGCTCAGACATATCTGACATCCAGTATTTCATACTCCCGGATGCCTGCAGGAGCATGGACTTCAGCCACATCTCCCGCATATTTCCCGATCAGCGCCCGGGCAATCGGTGAGCTGATAGATATCTTGCCGGCTTTGATATCAGCTTCATCATCGCCTACGATCTGGTAAGTCACTGTTGTATCGTTATCGAGGTCTTTGAGGCTAACCGTGGCGCCGAACACGCATGCACCGTCCGCATTCAGTGTCGCAGGGTTAATAATTTGGACATTGGAAAGCTTACTCTCCAGTTCAGCAATACGCCCTTCGATAAACCCCTGTCTTTCCTTGGCTGCATCGTATTCAGCATTTTCGGACAGATCTCCATGAGAACGCGCTTCTGCAATGGCCGCGATAACAGCGGGACGATGGACAGTTTTCATTTCATGTAATTCTGCACGCAATTTTTCTGCGCCGGACTGAGTAATCGGAATAGCGTTCATAATTTTATTTCTCTTTCCGTGATAAAAATCATCAAACGGGATTTATAAAAATACATACAAATAATACCCCATCCATTATTGATATAACCTGAATGGCATCATTAACTGTTTTGCTCGTGGAGAAAAATCCGGGCACTGGGAAATATTCTTTGCCCGGGTTCTGTGAAACAAGGATAAAAGATATTGTTGCCTAGATAGCAAAATTTTGCAAACGATAAACCTCTAACTCCTGCCGACTGGCCATTCCCGTACAGGCGGCACGTGCGCCGGCAATTGTCGTGTAATAAGTTATTCTGGCCTGCAAAGCTGCCCGCCGGATTGAATAGGAATCACGTATAGCACTGCGCCTGTTCGAAACCGTATTGATAATCAGGGCGACTTCCCCATTTTTGATCATATCCACAACATGCGGCCGGCCTTCTGCCACCTTGTTTACAGTCATGACGGGCAGCCCTGCTTGCGACAACGCCTGGGCTGTACCGCGTGTGGCATAGAGCGACAACCCCAATTCTATCAACTTTGCAGCAATGGAAACGGCCTCGGATTTATCACTGTCCTTCACACTGATAAGGATATTGCCCGAAGCAGGCAGCTGAATACCCGCTGCCAGCTGTGATTTGACGAATGCTTCAGCAAAATTTTTACCAATTCCCATGACCTCTCCGGTCGATTTCATCTCCGGCCCGAGTATGGTATCCACTCCCGAAAACTTGGCAAAGGGAAACACTGCCTCTTTCACCGAAAAATTAACAGGATGAATCTCCCCGGTGATCCCCTGGTCAGCCAGCGTCTGTCCGAGCATACAACGTGCCGCAATCTTAGCCAATTGCAGACCGGTAGCCTTGGAAACAAAAGGCACTGTGCGTGAAGCCCTGGGATTCACTTCCAACACATAAACGACATCATCCTGAATGGCAAACTGCACATTCATCAGGCCTCTGACATTCAACGCACGCGCCATTGCCTCGGTCTGTCGGCGTAATTCATCCTGCATGGTGGCCGAAAGGCTGAAAGGAGGAAGTGAACATGCAGAGTCACCGGAATGCACTCCTGCCTGCTCGATGTGCTCCATAATTCCGCCTATCAGAACCGTTCCGCCATCAAAAACAGCGTCGATATCGACCTCAGTCGCATTATTGAGGAAATGATCCAGTAACACAGGTGAATCATTGGATACCTTAACCGCCTCTTGCATATAGCGTTCCAGATCACGCGCTTCATGTACGATTTCCATGGCCCGCCCGCCCAGCACATAGCTGGGTCTGACCACGATCGGATAACCGATATCATCCGCGGCTTCCAGAGCATCTGCCGGATTGCGGGCGGTAAAATTGGGAGGCTGCCTGAGTCCCAAACGCAGCAGCATAGCCTGGAATCGCTCACGATCTTCGGCACAATCGATCATGTCCGGACTGGTACCGATGATAGGAACACCATTCGCCTCCAGTTCACGCGCAAGTTTTAGCGGCGTCTGCCCGCCATACTGCACAATGACGCCTGCGGGTCTCTCCACAGCGGCGATTTCCAGCACATCTTCAAGGGTAAGCGGCTCGAAATACAACCGGTCGGAAATATCATAATCCGTCGAAACGGTTTCAGGATTACAGTTGACCATGATTGTCTCATACTGATCCTCACGCAACGCCAGAGCAGCATGTACACAGCAGTAATCGAACTCAATTCCCTGACCAATACGGTTGGGCCCCCCACCCAGCACCATAATTTTCTTTTTGTCACTCGGACGTGCCTCGCACTCTTCTTCATAAGTCGAATACAGATAGGCGGTATGTGTATCAAATTCCGCTGCACAGGTATCGACTCGCTTATAGACGGGATGCAAGCCCAGCTGATGTCGTCTGTTGCGTACCTGGTCTTGAGTTGTATTGAGCAAAGCTGCCAGTCGCCTATCCGAGAAACCACAGCGTTTCAGCTGATATAGCTCCTGCTGATCCAGATCATGCAGCTGTCTGCCAAAAAGCAGTTGTTCCTGTCTGACCAGATCCTCGATCTGCGCCAGAAACCATGGGTCAATCCGGGTAAGTGCGTAGATTTCATCGAAAGTTATATTACAGCGAAAAGCATCAGCGATATACCACAACCGCTCGGGGCCGGGGTGACCCAGTTCGGCCTCGATAGTCTCTATATCTGCAGTTTTTTCATCCAACCCGTCGACACCGGTTTCCAGTCCGCGCAATGCCTTCTGCAATGATTCCTGGAAAGTGCGGCCGATCGCCATGACCTCACCTACCGATTTCATCTGCGTAGTCAGGCGATCATTTGCCTGGGGGAACTTCTCGAATGCGAAACGGGGCACTTTGGTTACTACATAATCGACAGCCGGTTCGAATGAAGCCGGTGTGACGCCACCGGTAATATCATTGCCCAGTTCGTTCAGTGTATAGCCGACTGCCAGCTTGGCAGCAACCTTGGCAATGGGAAAACCCGTAGCTTTCGATGCCAGTGCGGATGAACGCGACACTCGTGGATTCATTTCGATTACCAGCATATTTCCGTTCTCCGGGTTGATGGCAAACTGTACATTAGAACCCCCAGTTTCCACCCCAATCTCCCTGAGCACCGCGATCGAAGCATCACGCATACGCTGATACTCCTTGTCTGTCAGCGTCTGAGCAGGTGCAACCGTAATCGAATCACCAGTGTGCACTCCCATAGGATCAACATTCTCGATTGCACAAACGATAATGCAGTTATCCCGTCGGTCGCGGATGACCTCCATTTCAAATTCTTTCCAGCCGATAACCGATTCCTCGATCAGCAGCTCGCGGGTTGGCGAGGCCTCCAGTCCGCGTTCACAAATCTCGATGAACTCTTCCCGGTTATAGGCAATTCCCCCGCCGCTCCCCCCCAGGGTAAAGGAAGGGCGGATGATGACCGGATAACCGATCATCGCCTGTACCTGCATGGCCTCTTCCATACTGTGTGCCATAGCGGAACGTGCGGATTGCAGGCCGATCCGCGTCATGGCCTGTTTGAATTTTTCCCGGTCTTCGGCCATATCGATAGCTTCACGCGAGGCCCCGATCAGTGCCACACCATATTTTTCCAGTACCCCATACCTGACCAGATCCAGCGCACAGTTGAGGGCAGTTTGTCCGCCCATGGTTGGCAGCAGAGCATCCGGCCGCTCCAGTCTGATTATCTTCTCTACTGCCTGCCAGGTAATCGGTTCTATATAAGTAGCATCCGCCATTTCCGGATCAGTCATAATCGTAGCCGGATTGGAATTGATCAGAATGACACGGTAACCTTCTTCCCGTAGTGCTCGGCAGGCCTGGACGCCAGAATAATCGAATTCACACGCCTGGCCGATAACGATTGGCCCGGCGCCAATGATGAGGATAGAGTGCAGATCAGTACGCTTGGGCATTTATTGTCGGACAGTTTCTCTAATGATTCAGGCTGAGTGTTTATTTATAGTCATCAGACTGATGAAACGACTGAACAAATGATCGACATCGTGCGGCCCGGGGCTTGCTTCCGGATGCCCCTGAAAACAGAAAACGGGGCGATCCGTCAATTCGAATCCCTGCAGACTCTTGTCGAACAATGAATAATGAGTAATACGGGTGTTGGCAGGCAATGTATCGGCATCCACTGCAAACCCATGATTCTGACTCGTAATCATCACCCGATCATTATCGACATCCTGCACCGGATGATTGGCACCATGATGACCGAACTTCATTTTGGCAGTTCTGGCACCGATTGCCAGCGCAATGATCTGATGTCCCAGACAGATACCAAACAGCGGGATTCTGCTATTCAGCAGGGCACGCGCGGCGGTAATCGCATAATCACAAGCTTCCGGATCACCCGGGCCGTTGGAAAGCAGGACACCATCAGGCCGGGTGGCGAGAATCTCATCAGCCTTTGCCTGTGCCGGGTAAACCGTGACATCACATCCACGCTCAGCCAGTTTACGCAGAATCGTACGTTTAACACCAAAATCCACAACGGCCACTCGGAAAGGTCCTCCCTCCACGGCTTGATTACCTGCTTCCGGCGAGCACTCCCCCTCGTTAAATCTCCAGGGACGATCACAGCTAACGATACGCGCCAGATCCATCCCCGTCAGACCGGGAAATGCCTGTGCCTGCCGCAATGCTTCAGCCTCATCAATATGTCCGGCCATAATACAACCTGCCTGCGCACCTTTTGTTCTTAGAATACGAGTAAGTTTGCGAGTATCTATTCCCGTGATGGCCGGCACGTTATGACGTTTGAGAAAATCCGGCAGCGACTGACGACTGCGCCAACTGCTGGTAATGAACGGCAGATCCCGAATCACCAACCCGGCCGCATGAATGACTTTGGAACCAGACGTGGATTCAATATCCTCATCATTGGTACCGGTATTACCGATATGCGGGCAGGTCAGCGTGACAATCTGCCGGCAATAAGAAGGATCAGTAAGAATCTCCTGGTAGCCGGTCATGGCCGTATTGAAAGCCACTTCACCGGTAGCGATACCCTCCGCCCCGATAGCCTCTCCGTGAAAAACAGTACCATCAGCCAGAACAAGTACAGCACGCGGACGGTCGGACACAGAATTCCCCAATTTTATTTTGTTTTCGTAATACGCGGCGAACGGACACAAAAAACGCGGGTTGAAATAACTTGATCTCGCACCGCTGGCAGAAATTATACGCGAGAAGCAGCGGCTTTTCCAGAAACTATACGTCGTCTAAGTCAGGGAAACACAAAACTACTCCTATCCGCTGACAAAGTATCCGAATCAGTTTTTTATGTGGTCATTTGCATTACGAACATACTCGGCCTTGACAGAACCTGTTCAACTGACCGGGAAACTCAAATCGCAAATCAGTGTATTTCAGCAAACAGAAAAAATTCCACCAGTCTTCATCTTCAAATTATTATCCGGCCACCACCGGAAGTTACTGTTCGCCAGAAACAGCGTCCCTGATTCTCGGTCTGATCTTTAATTTGGAAGAAAGCAACATCATGATTCTCTGTCTCTCTCGGGAGGAAAGAGCGGGTTCCGCAGCGCTAAATCATGCATGATCAAAATGACAGTGCCTGCCAGATACGATCGATCTTGGCTTTGACTGCTGCATCCATTTCAATAGGGCGGCCCCATTCACGTGTCGTTTCACCCGGCCATTTGTGTGTGGCGTCCAGTCCCATTTTGCTGCCAAGCCCTGAAACCGGGCTGGCAAAATCAAGATAGTCGATTGGTGTATTTTCCACGATCAGGGTGTCGCGTACCGGATCGACCCGAGTAGTTATAGCCCAGATGACTTCTTTCCAGTCACGGATGTCGATGTCGTCGTCGGTTACGATGATGAACTTGGTGTACATGAACTGGCGCAGAAAGCTCCAGATACCAAACATAACGCGCTTGGCATGGCCGGGATACTGTTTTTTCATACTGACCACAGCGAGGCGGTAAGAACAACCTTCCGGTGGCAGGTAAAAATCGGTGATTTCAGTGAATTGTTTCTGCAACAGCGGTACGAATACCTCGTTCAGTGCTACACCGAGAATGGCCGGTTCGTCTGGCGGTTTGCCGGTATAGGTGGAATGATAAATCGGGTCACGGCGCATGGTGAGGCGTTCGATCGTAAAGACCGGGAAGGTTTCCTGCTCGTTGTAATAGCCGGTATGGTCACCATAGGGGCCTTCCACCGCCGTTTCATCCGGGTGAATGTAGCCTTCCAGTACGATTTCCGAACTGGCGGGGACTTGTAAATTATGCGTCAGGCATTTGACGACTTCAGTTTTTGCACCGCGCAGTAAGCCTGCGAACTGATATTCGCTCAGACTGTCAGGAACAGGGGTCACTGCACCGAGGATAGTTGCCGGATCAGCACCGAGCGAAACGGCAACCGGGTAGGGTTGTCCCGGGGATATCTGGCAAAAATCACGGTAATCCAGTGCCCCGCCGCGATGTGCCAGCCAGCGCATGATCACTTTATTCGGAGCGATCACCTGCTGTCGGTAAATTCCCAGATTTTGTCTGGATTTATGCGGGCCGCGTGTCACCGTCAATCCCCAGGTGATCAGGGGGGCCACGTCTCCCGGCCAGCAGGTCTGGATTGGCAATTTTCCCAGATCGACATCAGCTCCTTCCCACACAATTTCCTGACAAGGGGCGCTGGTCAGTTGTTTCGGCGCCATGTTGAGCACCTGTTTCAATACCGGCAGTTTTTCCCAGGCGTCGCGTAATCCTTTGGGAGGATCGGGTTCTTTGAGATAGGCGAGCAGCTTGCCTACTTCTTGTAAGGCGGAAACCGATGTCTGGCCCATACCCAGCGCCACCCGCTCGGGGGTACCGAACAGGTTACCCAGTACCGGTGTGGTGTATCCGGCAGGCCGCTCGAACAACACAGCCGGCCCGGCCTGTTTCAGCAGACGATCACAGATTTCCGTCATTTCCAAACAAGGATCGATTTCGATTGAGATACGCTTTAACTCCCCACGTTGTTCAAGTTGTGCGAGAAAATCACGCAAATCTTTATATTTCATGAAACAGACTCAATCCTTGTGCGAAAAACAGAACACGACAGTAAAAAATGAACCGGAATTTTCTGCTGACTGAAGATCTTCACTGACTAGCTGTGAACAGAGTATCCATCAGAATACCCGTGAATATCACCGCTCCAATCCGGTTATTTTGCAGAAATGCCTGAAAACATCGAGACGGCTCCCGCTCACGTATCAGCCCATATTGGCAGACCACCAGACCGAACACACCCAGCAACGCCCCATAAAACCAGACACCGCGCTGCAGCAGTATTCCCGTATAAGCCAGAATACCCAGAAAAACGATATAACACAGCATAATACCTGCTACGTCGAATCGTCCGAAGGTAATGGCCGATGTCCTGACGCCGATTTTTAAATCATCTGCCCGGTCCACCATTGCATATTCAGTATCATAAGCGATCACCCAGAACAGATTGGCCAACATCAGCAACCAGGCCACTGGCGGCAGTGTACCGGTTTGTGCAGCAAATGCCATGGGAATACCGAAACTGAACGCTATCCCCAGATACGCCTGCGGCATTGCAAAAAAACGCTTAGTAAACGGATAAGAGGCAGCCAGAAACAATGCACAAACGGACAACAGGATTGTCAGCTGGTTGAGCGGCAAAATTAGCAAAAAAGCACAAAAACTCAACCCGACGGCTATCAGCAGCGCTTCCCGTGAAGTAATAAGTCCCGTAGCGAGGGGACGGTCCCGGGTACGGGATACATGAAGATCAATATTCCGATCGGCAAGATCATTAATTGCACAACCTGCGGAGCGCATCAGGATCGTACCGAGAACAAAAATAACCAGAATCATCGGATCCGGCAGCCCGTCCGCTGCCAGCCACAAGCCCCACAATGTGGGCCACAGCAGGAGCAATATACCGATCGGTTTATCCAGTCGGATCAACCTGACGTATGCAGACAGCCTTTCCCTGAAGGCTAGCGTTTCAGGAGCCATAAAAAATCTGGCGGGCAAAATTCCGGGACCAGACAGGCCAGCCACAGTAATACACGATATATTTCATTGATTCTCAATTTCCACTTAATTTTCGAATTGCCGGCAGGAATATTTCCGTCACAAGGATGGGTTGATTCCGCAAGGTAAATAGCGAGCGTCGGGCCCACAACGCCATCGGGCGACTCTGCAGTTGCTCGCATGCCCGGTTAAATAAGGGATGATGCGGCTTCAGTTTCTTATAAGTAAAAGCAGTACGTCGGATCAGCGGATTCGTAAACAGCATAGTACCCAGTGACCGATTGCCTAAACGACCCAAGCCCCGCCATGCGCCTTGTAAATGATCTTTTCTTACTACCGAATGAGCAAATACGACCGGTATTTCATTGCAGCGCAAATATACCTCCCGTACCAGCGCCTGTGTCTGTCTGCGCAGATTCATCACTTCCAGCTCATCGATACACGCTGTTGTCAGCGCCTGAAAAACCGGTTCGACCCGGAAATGTTCAGAGCGCGCCTGAAGCAGACGGGTCAGTGAATCTCGATGCAGTAACCACCAGCGGATATCAACAGGAGCAGAAACAGGAACAGGATGCCACGCCAGAGGCGGGTTACCCTTCATTACGGTAAAAATACAAAGGGCGGGAAATCAGTCGAAACATAAGCTCACAGATAAAAACCCCGGATAAACTCCGGCAGCCGTAATTTTATACCAATCGTGTCAGGCCGACACCTGCTTCTGTAAGGTATGCTTTCTGACCGTATCAAGTAACGCTTCTTTGGTAAACGGCTTGGTGAGATATTCATCACAGCCGACCATTCTCCCGCGTGCCCGATCAAACAACCCGCTTTTGCTGGACAACATGATAACCGGCACGGACTGATATTTTGGATTCTTCTTGATCAGCATGCAGGCCTGATAACCATCCAGCCGCGGCATAACGATATCCAGAAAAATGATATCAGGCTGACAATCGATAATCTTGGCCATCGCATCAAACCCATCTTTAGCCAGAATGATTTCACAACCGGATTGTGCAAGAAAAATTTCGGCACTGCGGCGGATAGTATTGCTGTCATCTACCACCATTACTTTGACGTCTGCCAGATCATTTACCGTTTCTTCCACACCCCCTCCTTGTTCTCAAGATTCCCGGCAAACTCCCTGCTCAGGTTAACCATTCTCATTGTTATCGCAGGTCCTCTTAAATTCAGGATGATTTTTGTTCACTATAATAACGCATTATCGACAGGCCTGATTCGATCTGAATATCCGCCCCCTTACTTGCGCCAGAAGGCAGTGGTAAAAACGATCATCAGAGTATAAAACTCGAGCCGGCCCAGCAACATGGCGAAGCTGCACAACCAGATCTGGAAATCATCTAACAGTGTATAGGTCGTAGCCGGACCGATCTCACCCAGACCCGTTCCCAGATTATTCAGGCAGGCAATCGCCGCTGAAAAAGCTGTTATTTCGTCCAGACCACTCAGAGTAAGCATCAGTGTCATCAGGACAATACTGACCAGATATACGAACAAAAAGGCCAGGACAGCAAAAATAATTTCATTGGGAATAATATTTCTCCCGATTTTAACGGGAGATATTGCTCGCGGATGCATAATAATGATCATTTCCCGAAAAAATTGCTGATAGAGAATCCGCGCGCGGATCATCTTGATACCTCCTCCCGTCGACCCTGAAGAGGTACAGAATCCCGATAAAAATAACATCCACAGTGGCGCGAAAATCGGCCACAGTGCGTAGTCAGTGTTACTGTAACCGGCGGTCGTAGCAACCGAAACCACATTAAAGGCAGCATATCTCAGCGCTGTCACAGGATCAGTATAAACTCCCCTGATCCACAAATAGCCGGCCACCCCGATACAACTGCTCAGCGTTATAAAAACAAACAGCTTTGCTTCCGGATCGGAATGATAAGCGGCCATACTCCCGCTATGCCAGACCGCAAAATGGGAAGCAAAATTGATACCGGCAATTAACATGAATAAAATGGCTACGGCCTCGATCAGGGGAGAATCCCAGTAGCCGTAACTGGCATCGTGCGTGGAGAATCCCCCCAGACCCAGCGTGGTAAAAGCATGGATTACCGCATCAAATCCGCTCATTCCGGCAAACCAGTAGGCAACGATACAGGCCAGGGTCAGCGCCACATAGATCAGCCACAGTCTCTTGGCTGTCTCGGCAATCCGCGGTGTCAACCGAGATTCCTTCATCGGCCCGGGAATTTCCGCTTTGAGAAGCTGCCGCCCTCCGACACCCAGCATGGGAAGAATCGCTACAGCCAGTACGATCAACCCCATGCCGCCCAGCCAGACCATAAGACTGCGCCACAAGTTGATGGCCTCGGGAAGCGCATCGAGCCCCGTCAGCACCGTCCCCCCGGTTGATGTCAACCCGGAGGCTGCCTCAAAATAGGATTTGGCAATTCCGAGCTCGGGGAAATAATAAAACAAAGGCAGCATCCCAAACACAGGCAAGGACAGCCAGACCAGCACGACCAGCAAAAATCCGTCACGAATCTGCAATTCCCGCTTGAAACGATATGTCATCAGCCAGATAACCGTACCGCATCCCAGTGTGATCAATAAGGCATCAAGAAAAACAGCCAATGATCCATCTTCCATCCAGTAGGCAGTTCCGCAGGGAATCAGCATAACCAGCCCGAATACCAGGATCATTCTGCCCAGGATATTAGCCACGGCAAGAAAATGGCTTACAGCATGACTCATAATCTGCTCTGACTATAAAAATCCCACGTTCACCTGAAACAGTCTTTCAATCTGCCGCACCATTTTCTTGTTAACGACGAACAAAATGACGTGGTCATTTTGCTCAATAACTGTATCATGATGGGCAATGATTACTCTCGCTTGATTCCACTGATCGGAAACACGGCTTTCTTCAGCCTCGGACAGGCTTCGGCGATAAATCTCACCCGGTGGCAGGCCCCGGACAATGGCACCGATGGTAGTTCCTCTGGGCAATTGGATATCCCCGATCTTCCGACCTACTACCCGGGAAGAACTGGCGTCACCATGTGCCACCAGCTCCAGCGCCTCGGCGGCACCTCGCCGCAAACTGTGCACGACTGCCACATCACCTTGCCGTACATACGCCAGTAAGGAACCGATCGTTACCTGAGCAGGTGAAATCGCAATATCAATCCCGCTACCCTGCATCAGATCCACATAAATACTTCGATTGATCAGTGCAATCACTCTGCGGGCCCCCATACGTTTCGCCATGAGCGCTGCCATGATATTATTCTCGTCGTTATCGGTCAGCGCGCAGAATATATCCATTTCGCTGACATTCTCGCTTTCCAGCAGCTCCTCATCAGTCACATCGCCGTGCAACACCAGCACATTATGTAAATCCTGCGTCAGTGATTCACACACCCTGATATCATATTCGATGATTCGCACCTGATGAGATTGCTGCAGCACTTCAGCAAGCCGCCTGCCAATCCTGCCACCGCCGGCAATCATCACCCGCCTGACAGGCCGGCCCATACGACGCAATTCACTCATGACCGCCCGGATATCACGGGAAGAAGCAATGAAAAACACCTCGTCACCCGCCTCCACCACAGTACTGCCTTCGGGAATGATAGGGTGATCATGACGAAAAATGGCAGCGACACGGGTTTCCAGATTAGGAACATGCTGACGCAATTCCTTGATCTGTCGCCCGACCAGCGGGCCCTCGTGAATGGCCCTGACTGCGACCAGACTGACTTTGCCGGAGGCAAAATCGAGTACCTGCAAAGCTCCGGGAAACTGGATCAGTCTCTCGATATACTGGGTCAGTATCCGTTCCGGGCAGATCGCAAAATCCACACAGAAGTTGTCTTCCGAAAAGATGACAGGATGATCCAGATAATCAACCGTACGAATACGGGCTATCCGGGTAGGAGTATTGAACAGACTTGCCGCCAGCTTGCAAGCGACTAAATTGGTTTCATCACTTCCAGTCACTGCCAGCACCATATCGGCATCCTCCATTCCGGCCTGAACCATGACATCAGGATGAGAGGCGCTGCCGGTGACGGTACGTAAATCCAGCCGTTCCTGCAACAGGTTGAGATTGCGCCTCGCCAGATCGACAACGGTAATATCATTGGATTCACTGACCAGACTTTCCGCCACAGTCGACCCGACCCGGCCCGCCCCTAGAATAACGATCTTCAAAATTGGCACCAGCCCTTATAAATCAACGATATGCAGCACAATTTGTCCTTCTGATGATATTCTGCTACGGCTGAAGGTGGAATAATTACTCATTTACATAAAAAGTACAAAATTGCATCATGTCATACTCCGGTCTCAAATCCGCCCGATAAATAACTAAACTACCACCTACTGAAAGTAGGTGGGTTAGCGCAGCTTGGGTGCAGACGACTCAAGTCGTCTACCCGCGCCAAGCTAAACGCGCATGAGTCAACACATTTAAAGTCAAAGTCACCGTCTAAAGACGGTGGTTTTTACCAAATTTATGGAAATAAAAATACCGTCAGTAACAGCATACACAGGGTGGATGCACAGTGGGTTCAACCGCGGTTTCGGGCACAATCACAGCTCGACGGTAGAGTCTATACTTTCTGAGACCCGGCAGGCTTTTATGTAGGCATACTTCTTTAGTAAGCTGTTACGCTTGATATCCGAAAATAAAGAACTAATCTCGTCTAGAACAGATAATTGGCTGCCATGGCACCTGTTAATTTCAATCGTCGTCGATTCCTCCAATACGCAGCGCTGGGAACATTTGCCCCCTCCGTTCCCGGCTTTGCCTCCACCACGAACCGCAGCCTTAACCAGACACCCGACAAAGCATTTAAATCGGATGTCGAAATTGCATTAACTGCACAAATGGCCGCGATCCCGATTCTGCCGGGAGCCGTTACCCGTGTATTCAAATATAGCGGCAAATTGCTGAAAGGTCCTCAGACCGCCATCAAACAACTGCCCGGCTATCTGGGGCCTGTTCTCAACTTCGAACAGGGTCAGAAAATCCGGATATTTTTCTATAATCAATTACCGGAACCCTGCATCACTCATTGGCACGGCATGCATGTGCCGCAGGTCATGGATGGACACCCAATGTATGCCATCCCCCAGGGCGAACGATATGTCTATGAGTTTGAGGTAAAAAACCCTGCCGGCACCAACTGGTATCATCCGCACACGCATGAAATGACCGCCAGACAAATGTATCAAGGCCTCACCGGGCTCATCACTATTACAGATGAGACTGAACGCAGACTGGAACTGCCGGGCGGTGAATTCGATATTCCGCTTATCATTCAGGATCGTCATTTCACCTCCGACAATCAGTTGCATTATGCGCTGACCATGCGCCAGCGTATGCAAGGTTTACTGGGTGATACTATTCTGATAAATGGCCAGCGCAACCGCATTATCCCGGTAAAAACACGGGCCTACCGTCTTCGCATCCTGAATGGATCCAATGCCAGAATCTATAAACTGGGCTGGAGCGACGGTTCTCCGGTTACAGCCATCGGCACTGATGGCAGGTTACTGGAAAAACCGGAAACTTTTCCTTACCTCATGTTAAGCCCCGCAGAGCGAGTGGAACTCTGGGCTGACTTCAGTGGATATAAACCCGGATCTGAGCTGATTCTGCAAACATTACCGTATCAGGGAACTTCCACGGGGATGGGGGGTGGACGCGGGATGGGCATGCAAGGAGGCATAGCGAATCAGGGCAGCAAAGATACACTGGTCAGGTTCATCATCACTGAACAGGTCAGTGACTCACCAGAATTGCCGGATACACTGGTTCCTCTGCATCGTCTTACCGTAAAAGATGTTTCCAATCCTGACAGGATTGTACCGATCAGCATTGGCATACGTCGTATGACGTTCAATCTCAATGGCAGAACCTTCGAGATGCTGAATTATACGGATCAGGAAAAAATTCCACTAAATACTGTGCAAAGAATCCGGATCTCCAATACCAGTCCGGCAATGCGCGGAGGAGTGGGAAGAGGAATGCCCGGCGGCCAGGGAAGGGGGATGATGATGGCACAACCGCATCCGATCCATCTGCACGGTCAGCAATTCCAGATTCTGTCCCGCAAACCCGGTTATGCTGACAGTGCTTATGCTACGGTCAAGGATGGGCTCATCAACAGCGGCTGGAAAGATACCGTATTGGTCATGCCAGGCGAGGAAGTCGAAATCATCAAGCCCTTTATGGACTACACGGGGCTGTTTCTTTACCACTGCCATAATCTGGAACATGAGGATATGGGCATGATGCGCAATTTCTTTGTCAGCTGAATACTGCAATCAACCCTTCAATCCCCGCGGCGGCAAAGAACCGTGTCCAGCAGAAAATTTGGTTTTGCGAAAAAGCCCTCGCCAGATTTAATTAACCGTCAGCCTGTCTGCCGGGTATGGCCTTAAAAACTCTTGGGCTTCCTTGACAGGTGCTGTCAACCAGTCTTTATAGGCTGCTCCAGGCAAAACAACCACCATACGTTTCTCTTCGCCAGGCTTGTGAAACTGGCTCATAAACACATGATCATCCGCATTGATGGTCAACATCGTAAATGAATCCCTTTTTTGCGGCCCTTTTCCCCAGGCAGACCATAACCCGGCTATTCCCATCGGTTCACCGTCTCTTCTCGTAATTCGAGTCGATACAGCTTTGCCTGATCGCCAATCCGGCTCATAAATGGCATCGGCCGGAATGATGCATCGCTGACCCTTTCGCCAGGCGTCCCGAAAGCTGGGTTTTTCTGCAACAGTTTCCGAGCGGGCATTAAATGTTCTGCGGCCAAATGTTGTATCTTTTGCCCAGTGCGGCAGCAGACCGAACTGGCCGGGTAACGCCAGGAATTCCGGAACAGCCTCGTCCCCTGAATCAATTTCATCGGGCCGGATAATAAATATGCTGTGATAAATCGGCCAGACATCGAAACGGATATTTACAGGCGGCTCAACGCCAAAATATTGCAGTAATCGATTAGCATCTCGGACTGATTCATAATGACTGCACACAGCACCCTCTCCACATCAGTTTCTGTTTTTTTACCGCGCCACGATAAATATTGCCCCAGCCACGCTCGATATAGAACAATAGCCTATTATCAGGTTAGATATCCATCAGCCAGGAGGCTTGTCGAAGTAAAGCAAGCCTCTGTCTATTTTTTGCAAATGGCCTCTGCTGCAAGCTGTTAAGAAGCTGTCACTACCCGTCAACAGAGATTATCGATATCTGATATGCGCGACCTGATCCAGTTACGCCACAGCACAAATAAATCCTCGTCAAGCGCAGCGATAACCGAACGACGCCAAGGATCACCTGACCAGTAATCATCAGTATCCAAAGTACAGCGGTGGCCACCGGCTTCTTCCAGAATCAGGCAACCGGCAGCATAATCCCAGGGTTTCTGCCCGCCATGCAGGTACAGGTCGAAATATCCTGCGGCGGTATAGCACCATTCCAGCGTACAAGTTCCGTAATTACGCTGCGACGCATAAGGAGGAGTGGCCACAATCTGCGCCGCCAGTTTGCGGTTCAGGCGTTTGAAATCGACATTGGCAATTGCACTGGACAGGGGAATTTTCCGCCTGGAGAAAGGTAATGTTCTGCCATTGAGAAAAGCACCGTGCCCCTGCTCGGCATAAAACAATTCATCAGTTGCCGGATTGTAGATGACGCCAAGCACACTTCTGCCGCCGCGCATTAACGCCACGGAAACAGCAAAATAAGGCAGCCCGTTCATAAAATTGGAAGTGCCATCAATGGGGTCGATACTCCATATTCCTTCCTGACCGGTTTCCCATTGCACGCGCTGCTGTGCAGCCGTCATCTCTTCACCAATCATCGCAACCGGGCAAATTTTGTACAGCCTCTCCAGCAGACTGGTCTGTGCGGCCAGATCGGCCTCAGTATAAAAACTGCCATCTTCTTTATAGATACGTTCCACCCGCAGATAACGCGGCATGATTTCCTCACGGGCGACCGCTTTCACCGCCGCGATAACCTGCTCCAGCATATTCAATCGGCTCGCCACTTGATCGAACAGCCCATGCTGGGTATCTGATCTTCAGGACCGCGGCCGGTTGTGGCTACCTGAATCATTGCTTCGAACAGATCCCGGCGTGCATCAGCGGCCGCCGCTTCCTTGCGGGAAGCGTCCAGGCGGCCCCGATACTGCAGCTCCAGCTGATCATTGAAACCAAAAAAATCAGGGGTACACACAGCCCCATAGGCTTTGGCAACCGCCTGCGTTTCATCCTGAACATACGGGAACGGATAAGCATATTCCCGGGCAATCCTGACCATGTTATCAAATGAGTCTTCAGGATAATCCGCCGGATCGTTCGACATAATGGCAATGGTGCCGATACCCTGTTCAGCAAGTTCTTTAACATCGCGGATGATGCGATCACGTATGGCTTTCACATAAGGGCAATGATTGCAAATGAACATCACCAGCAATCCCTTTTCGCCCCTTGCTAAGGCCAGGTCATACCGTTTACCATCCACTCCGGGGAGATCAAAATCCACTGCTTTCCAGCCAAAATCACAAACCGGCGTTTCCAGACTTGCCATATCAATTGCTCCTTTTTCATTAATCGATTCTGTTTTTAAATATACTATCATGGAAATGTTTTCGATCCCTTTACCTTCCGGTTATTCCATCCCCCCGTAAATCTATCCGTATGACAGCACGTTTTTTTCACACTGAACCGATCCATTCCGGTGAACCAATCCTGCTGAACAGCGATACCAGTCATCATGCCACGCAGGTACTCCGGCTGAAGCAGGGTGATCCGGTCATACTGTTCGACGGAACCGGCGGGGAATTCACGGGACATCTCATACAAACCCGGAAATCGGAATGCCTGGTCAAAATCGACCATTTCCTGGAAATTGAACGTGAATCTCCCTTATCGATCGATCTGGCACAAGCCATTTGCACGAATGAAAAAATGGACTGGATCATCCAGAAAGCCGTCGAACAGGGTGTAACCCGTATACAACCTCTGATCACTAACCGTACATTGGTCCGGCTTGCCGGTGAACGTGCCGACAAGCGCTGGCAGCACTGGCAACGTATCATCATCTCTGCTTGCGAACAGTGCGGCAGAAACAGACTGCCACGGTTACTGCCTCTGTTATCGTTATCCCGGTGGTTCGAACAAAAGCTGGCCCTGCAGCAGAACAGTGGAAACCGGCGGGGATACGATGTGATCCTCTCGCCTGTTGCTTCCCGACGTCTGGCTGAATTACCCTTCCCCGCGCCCGCTGAACCAGTAACGCTGCTGACCGGTCCGGAAGGGGGATTCACACCAGAAGAAATCGATGCTGCACATATCGCGGGTTTTATCCCGATCCGTTTGGGTCAGCGGATTCTGCGGGCTGAAAGCGCAGCACTGGCCGCTATTGCCGCTGTACAAACCCTCTGGGGTGATTATTAATATAATTAATTCCATTTAATCAATAATGAAATCAGATCCCGGATTCATCACCTGGTTTCGCTCCGTTACGCCTCATATCCACGCCTGCCGGGGTAAGATCTTCGTCATTGCTTTCGGTGGCGAAGTCGTCCCGGACGGAAAATTCGTTGAGCTCGTGCAGGATTTCAATCTGCTCGCCAGTCTCGGCATTCGACTGGTTCTTGTACATGGCGCACGTCCACAGATCGAAACCCGGCTACAGGCAGACCGGCAGAAAATCAGTTATGTGCAGGGGATACGCGTTACTGATGCGGCAGCGCTGCAATGTGTAAAGGAAGCTGTTGGCAAAGTACGAGTCGAGATCGAAGCTCTGCTGTCAATGGGATTACCTAATACCCCCATGGCCAATGCCGCTATACGCGTAGCCAGCGGTAATTTCGTCACGGCCCGTCCGATCGGCGTGGTAGATGGAATAGATTTGCAGTATACGGGAGAGGTACGCCGTATCAATACCACAGCGATTCTCGATCAGCTCGGCCAGGGAACGGTAGTCCTGCTCTCCCCTCTAGGTTACTCTCCAACCGGAGAAATTTTCAATCTGACACTGGAAAACACGGCCGCTGAGGTGGCCATTGCCCTGCGAGCCGATAAACTCATTTTTCTGATGGATACTCCCGGAATTCACCAGCGCTCGGAAACAGGCGATACATTCCTGCAGGAACTCACAGTCAAGCAGGGCAAAGCCCTGCTTGCAGCCATGAATACAACATCACCTCAACCGGACGAGGATACCCGGCTTTATCTGCCCTGGGCATTACATGCCTGTGAACAGGGAGTCGAACGTGTTCATTTGATCAGCCGCCACACCGACGGCGCCTTGCTGCTCGAACTGTTTACACACAGTGGTATTGGCAGCATGATCACACGCGATCCGCTGCAAATCATCCGTCAGGCGGGAATCGAGGATATCGGCGCTATCCTGCAGTTAATCGAACCCCTGGAAAACGCAGGTACCCTGGTTCGACGCAGCCGAGAATTGCTTGAAATGGAAATTGAACGTTTTGTGGTGCTCGAACATGACAACATGATCATTGCCTGTGCTGCACTTTATCCGTTCCCGGACGAACACGCCTGCGAACTGGCCTGCCTTGCGGTACACGCCGATTACCGGAAAACCGGCATCGGCCGCAGACTGATTGATTGTCTGGAGAATCAGGCAAAAAAACAAGGCTATACCCGTTTGTTCGTCCTGACCACTCGTACCGCCCACTGGTTTGTCGAGCGCGGATTTGCGGAAACCACTCTGGACCAGCTTCCTCAACCGCGACAGAACCTTTACAACTATCAAAGGCGCTCCAAAGTATTCGTCAAACCGATATAAGACTCGGCTGCCGTACTCTGTTCCTCATTTGCTTCATCCATTTAGGAATGGTACGAAAGTCAACAGCATTCAAATCAGTCTGCCCGGCAGGATAGTTCAATGATTGGGTGGCTTTGCAGCAGGCAGCACCTTGTTGGCAGGAGGCAGTATAACCACAGCAGCTTCATCTTCCGCCACGGCCTCCTGGTCTTCTGGCGCCGTAGCAGGTATTACCATCGCCGGAATTTCCGCCTCAGGCTCCACCCTATTATCTTCCTTATCTGCAGCTGCCTTTTTACCTGCAAAATGACTCCGAACCTGATCAATCGTATCCCTGCTGATATAACCGCTATGCCATAAATAAGCAAGGCTGCCCAACAGCACCATGATAAACAGATAAGATCTCCACGGACTTCTTTTTTCAGCGTAGGGATCGGCCATCGAACGCTGCGCACCCGGTGGTAATGCCGCCAGCTTAGTCAATGACGTGCCAAACGGTATATTGATGATTGCACGGGTATTGACTGCCCAGCCATTGGCATCCAGTAAAGGTGCCAGATTGCGTTTACGCAGTTTAAGATAGGCCAGCAAAACGGAAGG
>JBIQJX010000073.1:0-8938 GCA_044507105.1 Nitrosomonas sp. | reverse complement strand
TCAACCCGGCTTCTGCTTCAGGCATTGTCTGTTTGATATTCCTTTCAGCTACGAGATATCCGCCTCGACTGGTTTCAGCCCTGAATTCCGGGGCAGGATGCAAGGTGCGATACCAGGAATTATTTCATGTCCTTATTTTCCGAACTTGGCCTGTCTGCCGAAATTTTACGTGCGGTGAAAGAAACAGGTTATGTAACCCCTACGCCAATTCAGGTCCAGGCAGTACCCCTTATACTCGCAGGCCGCGATATGCTGGCAGGCGCACAAACCGGTACCGGCAAGACGGCCGGATTCACCCTGCCCATTCTGCAGCGCCTGTCAAACCATGCCAGGCCGGGGCCCTCTGCAGGCCATCTGCCGGCCCGTGCCTTGATTCTGACACCGACGCGCGAACTGGCCGCACAGGTGGAAGAAAGTGTACGCATCTACGGCAAATATCTGAAACTAACTTCGATGGCCCTGTTTGGTGGGGTGAACATCAATCCGCAAATTACCCGATTGAAGAGCCGTATCGATATTCTGGTAGCTACTCCCGGGCGTTTGCTCGATCATGTGAGTCAGGGAACGGTCGATCTGTCGCAGATCGAAATCCTGGTACTGGATGAAGCGGATCGCATGCTCGACATGGGTTTCATCCGTGATATCCGCCGCATCATCGCAGTGTTGCCCGGGCAACGCCAGAATCTTTTATTCTCGGCGACCTGTCCGAATGAAATCAAGACGCTGGCCGGTACTCTTCTGAGCGATCCTGCTTATGTCGAAGTCGCCCGTAACAACTCTACTGCAGCGGCGATTTCACAGCATGTGTATATTGTCGATCGCAGTAAAAAGCGCGATGTTCTGGTGCATTTGATCGAGACGCATCAATGGTCTCAGGTACTGGTGTTCACCCGCACTAAACATGGCGCAAATGCTTTGGTGAAGAAACTGGTGAAGGCAAATATTTCTGCGTTGGCGATTCATGGTAATAAAAGCCAAAATGCCCGGACCAATGCGCTTGCTGCGTTCAAATCCGGTGAATTACAGGTGCTGGTGGCAACCGACATTGCCGCGCGCGGCCTGGATATCGAACAGCTTCCGCATGTGGTGAATTACGATTTGCCTGATGTTGCCGAAGCGTATGTTCACCGCATTGGCCGCACCGGCCGTGCAGGTGCAACGGGGACTGCAATTTCTCTGGTCTGTACGGATGAATTCAGGCTGCTGCAGGATATCGAGCGTCTGACCGGACACCAAATCGAACAATCCACTTTACCTGGTTTCTTGCCGGGCTCCGAACCGGCGCATGATGCCGAATCGGAATCCGCGCACCCCCCGGGTGCGGGCAGGAATATCAGCCCCTCACGGAAAAATCGGCAGGGGCAGCGTAATGCGCAACATCGCAGCGGTGACAACAAGAAACCGCTGCCTGCTTTGCACGCGCTGCGGGATCATGCATCATCTGATACCGGTAACACTCGCCGCAAAAACACCCAACCACGCAAAGAAGTCAACGGCAATACCTGGAACCTCCCGGAGCCCCGGCCCTCCGGTATCAGTTCCGGACGAAATGACAACAGGCGGAAACGTCCTGCCACTAAATCCGTAACGGCGCAGAATCATCAGGCGGCATACCACCGTTCCGGCAATCACGGTCATCATGACCCTTGAAACCCGGGCAGGCTATTTTCAGCCGACGGTAATGATAGTGCAAACGCTATGAGACAGCGTCATCCGGTGATTTTTCCCGGTCGCCACATCCTGGGCGAGCTGCAGTTCGATTTCATAATCACCTGCCTGATCGGGAATGAAAGTAAAGTCATCCCGGGCGCTGCGGGCTCCCGTAAGCCTTGACGCGTCAGGCACTCGCACTAATTTCCAAGTAAAGACCGGCGTGCCGGTGGGCAAAATGGCGCTCTTTCTCTGATCCAGCTTAACCGGTCTGCCCGTAACCGGGGAATCAGCCGGTTTGCTGATGACGGCTTCCAGAACATGGATCGTCACCGGAATCCGGCCGGGAACCCCGCCTGGCCCGCCACTGGAGCCATCTGTTATATAGAAGTCGATGACGTAACGTCCCCCGCTATCCGGAGTAAAGTCAAGCACAGACGCATGGGGAGTGGCAATTGCTGCCATACTCTCCGGGGGGTGAAAGCCGGGTGCGATTCGCCACAGCCGCCCCAGCGGAAAAGGATAACCGTCGGGATCATAAGAGCCGGTCGAATCCAGTGTGAGAGTACGGTGGGGCTCAGACACCACAGCAGGCGCATCCCCGGCAGCAGTGATCGCCATTCCTGCTGTCATTACCGGCACCACCTTTCCGACGGCGGGACGATTACTTGTGGCCGCCATTGCAAGGCCGGGTGTCCACATATCCACCCAGTTACGATGGGCCGCCCGAAGGCCGCTCTCCGCCGTCAGTTCAGCATGGGCATTGGCGCCTGCTGTAATTCCCGGACTCCAGGGCATTGGCAGAAATTCATCAGCAAAACCGATCAAGTGATAAATAAAACCAAATGCTCCGACATTAAGTGTATGAGCAGTTTCGTGCAGTAAAACCCCCTGAACGGTGCTCCCCCGTATCCCGGGGCTGGACGACAATGATGCAGGACAGAAGGGCCAGAGAACCGAGCCCTCGTCCCGCCAGGGAGTATCGAAGCCGATAGCAGGATGTACCACGGTGAAGTTAGCCATATTGAAGGCAGTGCGATAGCAACCGTGAACGATGCCGCCATACATTACCAGCGTGGCCCGCCGCCAGTCCGTGAACAGGGATAATGGCTTGCCTGCCATGAAGGCGACAGTATTGATCAGGAGGGTGATCAAACCTGCCAAATTGATAGGGGCTGCCATGGGCAGAAACAGCGTCGAATATCCCAGCACCGTCTGATAAATCGGATGGTTGGATACTGCCCGCATACAGGCACCGAAATTGATCAGTGCCAGTACAGCCGAAATTGCCAGCCCTCCGGGCAGCGCGATCAGTAGTGACAACAGCAGAACATAATTTACGCCGGCATTGAAACCCGTCAGCATGCCGCGGCCAATGCGCTCAGCCGGTCCGACAGTTACAAGACCTGTTGCCGGAGAAGCAGGGTTACGAATGGTAGCGGGCAGCCCGATTGAAGCAATCCAGTAACTGATGAATACGATGGCTGTAATGATCAGAACGCTGAACAGCAACATCAGCCACGCCCCGGCAGAGAAAAATATATCCGCAAGCGGCTGTACCCACTGATCCGGGGAGGAAGGCAATAACAGTAGAAATTCCAGCGATAGAAAAGACCACCCGGCAGCCTGTACGGTAGCGATTACCAGCAGACTCCCGGCGAGCATGCCGACAGGAAACAGAATCAGGGCCGACAGTATATTCATCTCAAGCAGCAATCGGTTTGTTGGTCACCGGCCCGTTACGACACTCCATTTTCAGTGATAGTACACGTAGCGCCGGACTGAATCACATAGCAGAAAACCATTCGGTAAATATTATTACAGATGCTTTTCAGGTTTATCGATCTGTAAGCAGGCGGCGTTGATCTATTGATGATCTTCCCTTGAAAAACCAGAGTATCGGTAAGGCTGCTACGCTGAAATGGGTCGACTGGTACAATACCGGCATCTGCTTGGTTTCATCAGGCATCTGCTCCCGGCATATGCCCAATAAAGCTATTACCAGATCCGAGCGGATGCGGCAATGAGGATCACCTTATTTAATCCCGGGAATTAACTCCCTGGGATGCGGAACGATGGCGCAATGATTTGCGTACTTGTCCTTGGCCAATGGCAGGCGGTTGGTGCGGAATACTGACGAATGGATTATTTTGGTTTAACTAATTAGCTTTCACGATTCCTTCCATCCTCCTGATATATATCAAAAATGATCATGACTCAATATAGTTCAGTCACCGGAAAATTATTAATGCAAAGACATAGAATTCAATTCCCGAAAAAGAGGGCGGATAACCTGCACCAGGATGAAGCCTATTTCTACCTCCTGGAAGCAGAAGAGCGTAAAAAAATAAGATTTCATGATTATCATAAAATTTATCAAATACCGGGGTTGTATGAACAGATATTTTATGACCGTTTGAAATGCACATCTCCCGGCAAAGTTACCTCTATACTGCAATCAGCAATAAATCAGGCTGGAGATAATTTTACGGGACTGCGTGTGCTGGATTTTGGTGCTGGCAACGGAATGATGGGAGAAGCACTAAAAAAGCATGGTGTGTCCAGATTGATAGGAGTGGATATTATCTCTGAAGCTTATAATGCTACTGTTCGGGACAGGCCTGCCTTGTATGACAGTTATTATGTTGAAGATTTTACTGAACTCAGCAACGATGTGAGGGAGGAGGTAGCATCATGGCAATGTAACTGTCTGGTAACCGTAGCAGCCCTGGGATTTGGAGATATTCCGCCAAAAGCATTTATTGAGGCATTTAATATCATAGAAAGTGAAGGATGGGTAGCATTCAACATTAAAGAGACATTCTTTGATACCAGCGATGAATCGGGGTTTTCAAAGATAATCCGGGAAATAATATTTTCAAAATATATGGATGTCTACAACATCGAGCGCTATTGGCACAGGTTATCAATCGAGGGAAAGCCGCTTTATTATTTTGCGATAGCGGGCAGAAAGAAGGCAGATATTCCTGCAGAATTTCTGGAGTCAAAAGGCATTGTCATGAGCTAGCCAGGAGATTCTAATAGATTACTTCATGCTGTTGCTGGGGGCGGCAGAAGCTGGCCGGCCATATCAGTCTGATCCAGGCGTAGAAACACCGCAGACAGCGTAGCAGCAGGCAAATGTTATGGCCTGGCGTTCTGCAGCCCGGCAGGGAGGGCGCCGCCAAGGTAGCTGAGTCAGGTGCTGGGTCTGTTCCTGGACAGACAGATCGTATATATAATTTTCTGGAGACTGCAGTTGGACGCATAGATGGGTTTAACTGCCGTTGCAGAGTAATAAAAATCGTAATCATTACCCTTCAAGGAGAAAACACGATGAATCTTCCCTTTCAGAGCGATGCACTGGGTAAATTAACGCTGCGCCTTACAGTCGGCATACTCGTGCTGTTGCATGGTGTATACAAGATACTTAATCCTGCTTCTCTGGATTTTATTGCGACACAATTGGCCAGCATCAGTTTGCCTCAAGTGCTGGCTTACGGAGTTTATCTGGGAGAAGTCATTGCGCCGCTGATGATTATTCTGGGCATCTTTTCCCGGATTGGGGGCCTGCTCGTTTTTAGCAATATGATATTTGCCATAGCGCTCGCACATCGTGCTGAATTATTTGCATTTACTGATCACGGTGGCCATGCGCTGGAACTGCAGCTTTTCTACCTGTTTTCAGGACTGGCGGTATTCTTCTTGGGAAGTGGCAGATTTGCCGTCACACCTGATTAAATCTTTGATCTGCTAACTGCAGCTGATCGCTTGTCAGTCTTTGAAAACCCTGAGGGAAGGTGAGGCTGCTACACCCCCGATGGTATGCTGGCCACGCTGTCTGGTTGCATGATTTCTCATTGCCGAGATAACCATGCGCTTCGTTACGCTTTGCCAGATGATTGCACCAGCCCTCTTCGGGAGGTCCAGAAATCAGTTTAATCAGTTTGGGGGGAGTAATTTACATGAGCGGATTTTGTCAGTGACCGCCCTCAATTAGCTGGCCAGTGTCATTTTCCTTGCGCTCAAGTCGCAGTTAGGGATATTCTGAAACAGGTCTGTATTTTTGATTGACTGACCAGATTGCTGTTGGTCAAAAACAAATTTACGAATTTCAAGGGATTTTTGGATCGGACTGACGACTTCCATCATTTTCCGGTGCATATGGCTCTTATGGAAAAGGTCGTTTATCTTTCCTATACACTCATAGAGGCTGAGAAAAATGTTCTATCATTTATTTCTACTTGCCGCTTTCTTCGCGGCTGATACGGCAGCAGCTGAGGAGATAAATGGTTGCGCTATCAGATCAGGTACACTTTGCGTTGAGGCTGATCTTCGAGGGGCAAATTTGCAGGGCGCTGATCTCGCCCGAGCTGATTTTCGTCAATCTAATTTAAGCGGTGCCGATCTGCAAGGTGCGAATTTATACAATACCAATATGGATATGGTCGATCTCACTGATGCCAACCTCAGTGAAGCCATACTGGATGAGGCAGATTTGAGCAACGCTACTATGGTCAATGTAAAGCTCAACCGGGCACGCTTGAACGAGGCGAATCTTAAGAGTGTCAATTTGATGCGTGCGGATCTCACAGGCGCACAGCTGAAGCGCGCTAATTTAACTGGCGCCAATCTCACTAAGACGCAGTTTCGCAGGGCTCAGCTTCAAGGAGCGGATCTCTCAGGTACTATAATGACACAGGCAGATCTTCGCGGTGCTGATCTCACCGGAGTAACCTTGAGTAACGCCATCCTGAAAGATGCTGACTTAAGGGACGTGATCCTTGATGAGGTCAATTTCTCCAATGCGAATACAAAGGGCTGTCGAGGCTGCCCCCAGTCGCATGGGAGCAAACCGTGAGCGCTTGCTGAAGAGATCACGGGCAAATGGTGTTTGTCAGGAGTAGCTAATTAGCTCCCATTTCCCGATGAGGCTTGCGGAAAGTATCCTGACCATACGGGGTTATTCCCCGTATCATTGAGTGTAATTCTGAATTGGGTTGGAGCGTTGATAACGTAGTTTGAATTTTCCCCGAATTTAGAAGCGTGTTGACTGCCCGATACATTGAGAGCGGAGATATCCATTCTTGGAGATCCTGCCTGCCAAAGGTCGCGTACCTTCACTGTACAGCGGGGCAGAAATTCCACGCAGCGTTCATAGTTCAGCAGTTTTGGAAACTCAGCCCGCTACGACGTTTGCGCTTTTTAACCCTTATTTTCAGAAGATGACGTTCTAAACGGGCTCGAACTGGCAGCAAAAATCATCTATCAGCTAAAAAGCCCGGTTAAACTATCTATGAACGTCTCCTGAATATGACCGATTTATGTCAGAAATATATTCTTGCGCATAAAGGCTGACGTTCACCTCCGCTTTTCTTATCCCGAACTCAGGTTAGATGCAATTAAAAACTCGCAATCATTCTGGGTTTAATCGTAATCAGGGTGACCAAACTCTACATCAGCAAATACCAAGTTGCTTTTGCTCAAAAGAAGGCACCGATAGCTTTTGCCGCATACGCAGTTATCTGCCTGTTTGCAGCAAAAACAATGTTTCTGCTTCCAAGGCACTTTCTTTGCACTTTTCCGAAAAATTGCCTGATTTTATGTTGCAGAGTAACTGAAAAATATGCTGAATAGTTACGAAAAACAGGGGTACTTGATTCTGAGGCAAATCCAAGTTTACGGTATCCGATTTGCTATTCGTATTTCTCTACCCGACTTCAATGCTCCTGAGGAAGTTATGCTGAACCGGAGGCAGGGAAGCGCGCAGGTCAATTTTGGTGTATAATGCTGAATTTACAATGAAATAGTAATAAATATGGCTGGCATAAGCTAGAAATTCCTATGTTAACGCATCTGACAAAATAGTGTCATTTAATATTCCTGTCAAATCTACACGCGCAATCCCCATGTCCATTTAATACAAATTGGATATTTGGAAATTCACTTTAGGAAATGGCTGAATAGTCATATAGTCTGAAACAGCAGGCTATTTTCAAGCTGGACTCGTCAGTTGGCCGATATCTCTCATGGCCAACATATTGTGAGACCACGTATCAACGGCGATTTGCATCACTCACTTGGCTGGTAAACGATCCCGCAGGCCGAAATGCACGATAACCAGGGCAGCTAGAACGTCCCGAAACAACATGGCTTGCAACTAAAATCGTGCCGGCGTATCTTGGAAAACGCATATCACAAGTCGACCCTGCTGCAAAATCTGGGCTCAAAGCAGCCTCAAAAGGCTGGGTGACTGCATGCAAACTCAAAAGTTTGTCTGCCCTGTGTTTGCCGCGCTAGCCAATTTATTCAGAGCTTTCATGATTTAAAACATCTTCACTGAAATAGATGTTTCAAGATATTGTTCATCAATACAGAGGGTTTATTATGGCTAAAGAAGAACTTATTGAATTGGAAGGAAGAGTAACCGACGTTCTACGCAATCAATGCTATCGCGTTGAGCTGGAAAATGGCAAAGAAATTCAAGCTTATACATCGGGCAAAATGCGTCGTTTCCGGATACGCATAGTATTGGGTGATCGGGTTAAACTGGAAATGTCGCCTTACGACCTAAGCAAAGGCCGCATCAATTATCGCATGAAAAATTAGGCTTTATTACTGCTACAGCAGAGTCGAATGAAAGCTAGATAAACTGGATAAAAAACTGTTTAGTCTCAAGGTGTCATCCTGATTCGGTCAAGTAAAACCGAACACTCCAGTTAAGCAACTTCTTTCGATTCTTCTGTTTTTTTACTTCATATTAATTTGGATTTTTGTAGCCCAAGCAAGAATGCAGTCGCTAGCTGTTATAAAACAGGGAAATATACTGCAGTACATCTTGCTGGGCTGCAAACGGGTTGTGAGTAGTACAACCAATAGATTTGCTCCTGTTTAAGTCTACCGCAAAAGCTCTCGGCTCTGGATTATCCCAATAATTTTCCATGCTTCCATGCGGCTCATGCTGCCGATAAAATCATGGATTTTAAAATTTGGTTGCCATATTGGGCCAATTTATTATTCCATCAGTATAATTTGAAATAGTATATTATCGCTAGCTGGAGGAATCAGCTGATACAGCTTGACTCAAACAGAAAAGTCTCCAGAAAATTCGGGCCGATTCAATCAACCGCTCAGCTTCCGATAGTACGGTTAACTATTTGTTTTTGGTGGCCCTTCGTCAAACAAACCGCGCCGGGTCTGGGTATTCAGTCATACGTGCGTTGGCCGTCAGCAACTTATGCCCTCGACAATGGCCTGGACGATCAGCAGGCGGTCAGAGGAGCCCTTA
>JBIQJX010000072.1:0-8951 GCA_044507105.1 Nitrosomonas sp. | reverse complement strand
TTCCTGAAAGGAAGGGATTGGCTGTATTCATCTGTTTCGGATAATCGGCTTTCTTCTGATACCTTGTCCCGGATCCAAATCCACTTCAGTGCCCTGGAAGATCTGCTGCGTCTGGCTCAAAAGCTGACGCCCGAAATAACCGGTGCCTGGCATGCAGTGCATGAGACATTTTCAGCAAGCGAAGCGTTATCGGTGCTCATCAGAGAAGTCGAACAGGCAATAACCGAACATAATGGCAATCAGCGTACACGCATTACCATTCTCTTTTACACGGCGGCCGTGCTGGCTACAATCACCGGCCTGATATTTATCCATATTTTTTCCACCAGCTTGCGCAGACAGCTATATCAGGGCGAAAAAAATGCTGAGAACACCCAAAAGGCAATTTTGCGTTTGCTGGATGAAATGGAAATACCGGCGGATGGTGACCTGACCGCGCGGATGTCTGTAACCGAGGACATTACCGGGGCAATTGCCGATTCGATTAATCTGATGATTGAGTCATTGCAGGAGCTGGTCAGAAAAGTGAATCATGCCAGCTCTCAGGTAATCGATGCATCACTGCAGGCCGAACAAGTCTCGTCAGGCCTGCTGGAGGCAACACAGGAACAGGCTCACAAAATTGAGAATGCCACCGTGGCGGTGCTGGGAATTGCAGAATCGATGGAAGCAGTTTCGGAGTCTGCGGAAGAGTGCGCCAGTGTAGCCAGACAAACGCTGCAGGCGGCTGAAAGCGGGGCAAATGCAGTTCAGGATGCCATGGCGGGCATGAATGAAATTCGCGTCTATATCCAGGAAACCGCGAAGCGTATCAAACGTTTGGGTGAGAGTTCTCAGGAAATTGGTGAAATTGTCACACTGATTTCGGATATTACTGAACGGACCCATGTTCTGGCATTGAATGCGGCGATTCAGGCAACCTCAGCAGGTGAAGCAGGGAAAGGATTTTCAGTGATTGCCCAGGAAATTCAGCGCCTGGCTGAACATTCAGCCGAATCTACCAGACAGATCAGTACACTTGTCCGCAATATCCGTGGGGATACCCAAGATACCATCATTGCCATGGAGCGCAGTACAGCAGGCGTAGTCGAAGGCACCAGGCGTGCCAATGCGACAGGGGATGCTCTGGAGGAAATTGAAGCAGTTTCGAAGCGTCTGGCCCAACTGGTAATCCGGATTTCCGAGGCCGCACGCACCCAGACCCGGGTTTCCAATAAGGTGGCCAGAAATATGGAAGATATTTTATCCATTACGCGACAAACGAGTCGGGATACCCTGCAGAATGCAGGTTCTGTCAAACAAATTGCTGCTCATGCCACAGAACTGAAAGCCTCTGTCACTACTTTCAAAGTATGACAGCGTTTGCACGACGCTACCTCCGTCAGCTGTCATGCATATGATCACCACTAGCGGCGGGCAACTGTCGCACAGGTATTCGTTATCAACTTTAGAATCTGAAAAGGCCGTTCAATGAATACTGGAACCAGGATAAACATATCATCCGTCGTAGGAATCAGAGAAGCCATCGAGCAAATTTTTATTCTGATCCACCGCCATCTCGACTCCTATACCGCTGATCCTGAGGATAGAGAACAGCTTGAGGATTGCCGGTATTATCTTCATCAATTGAACAGTATGCTGGAAATGTTGGAACTGAACGGAGTCTCCGTCGTCGGCCATAGTGTAGAAGAACTGCTGATATCGCTGTATGAGGGGAAGATTGAATGTGATCCGCAGATGCTGGCTGTAATCAGGCAGGCGATCCGTTCCATTTACCGCTATCTGGATGCCCTCATAGACGGTGAGGAAGATAATCCGGCCAGACTTTTTTCAGTGTACCGGAAAATCATGCAGATACAGGGGGCGGAAGAAATTCCGGAGAGCGATCTGTTTTTCCCGGGTGTGCGGGAAGCATTACCCTTACAGCCGATCCGGTCAGACCTGGATGCATCTTCCCGGGAGGATGTAGCCAGACAGATGCGTACACAGTTTCAGTCAGGTTTGCTAGGCTGGCTGAAAGATGTGCATGACAGACAAAGTCTGCAGAAAATGATCGATGCCGTACGATCGATCGAGAAACTGCCCGCTCCGATCGAGCAGCGAACGTTCTGGTGGATTTCTTCCGGATTTCTCGACAGTCTGCTCCATCAGGAACAGGCTGCTGATAAATCAACCCGTCGATTATGCGGGAAGATTGAGCAGGAAATCAGGCACCTCGGCAAGGAAACCCATGTCATCGCTGATCGTTTGCTCAGAGAACTGCTTTACCGGATTGCACGCAGCCAGCCGGTCAGTGAACGTATTCGCGAAGTCAGCCAGGTCTATGACTGGCAGCACTTGCTGTCTTCTTTCGATAAGCAGGTGTCTGTTGATGAGAATGTCATAGATGAAGAGGCACTGGCGGCCGATTTACAGGCCATGCATGAACTTCTGGAGGATATCAATGACCGGTGGCGCAAATTTAACGCAGACGATACAGACACTCTTATACTTCTCCTGACGTTGAGCGAGCGACTCAGGTTACTGGCTTCCCGGGTGAATTGTCCGCCGCTGGAGAAACTGATCAGCGTCATGCATGGGGCATTGTCTTATTTGCGAATCCGACCGCAAAGTATGAATGAGGGAATTTCTCTGGATATCGCTTCCTCTTTGTTACTGACCGCGAATGCCATCGAGAATTTCCATCGATTATCACCGGAATTTCCTGAGCAGGTGGAAGCACTTGCGACCCGTATACGTGCCCTTACGACCGGGAAAGGAGGAGAGGCTGATTTGCCTGAATTACCCGGTCCGGACCAGGCGGGATATCTCGCACAGGAGAAGAAACTGCTCAAACAGGTGGCACATGAAATACTGGCCAATCTGGCACAAGCAGAAGATATTCTTGACCGGTTCTTTGGTGAGCCGGAAATACGGAATGATCTCCCCGCTCTGCCGGATCTGTTCAGACAAATCAGTGGCATACTGGATATGCTTGGGCTTGACCGTGCCAGTAGCCTGCTCAATTTATGCCGGGATCTCGTGGGAAAACTGACAGATCCTCTCCGACCGGCGGAGCCGGCTGAACAAATCCTGCTGGCCGATGCACTCAGCAGTCTCGGATTTTATATCGAAGCACTCAAAAACTCGCAGCCGGATCATGAACAAATCCTCACCACTGCACTCAGTCAGTTCGATCAGCATACGGCTGGGCAATCTTTATCGGCCGAGGTTTCTGCAGTATCGACGGAGGTTGCTTCACTGCTTCCTCTCATGGTATGCGAAAGTGGTTCGGATCAGATAGCCGATCCGGAACTGCTGGCCATTTTTCTGGATGAATCCCATGATGTATTGACGGATATTGCCCATCACCTGGAGGCCTGTTATATCGATCCGTCGGATATGAATGCGTTGACTGCCATCCGGCGGGGCTTCCATACCCTTAAGGGGAGTGGACGCATGGTGAAATTACAGGATCTGAGCGAGGTGGCCTGGCGCATTGAACAGCTCATGAATCGCTGGCTCAGTGAGCAAAAGACAGCTACCGGGGCGTTGCTGGATTTACTGGGTGAGAGCCATAAACAATTCAGCAGCTGGTGCGCCAGCCTGAAAAAGAACGGTGAGGTTGAAATCAGAGCCGTACATTTGCTGGATCGGATCAGAGAGATGATGTACGGCACCGGTAGTCAAACAGGTGTTGATAAACCGGTGTATGACCAGAGATCAGGATCCTTATTAGAGCCGGAATCTTCTCTTACCTCGCTTGCAAGCGAAACCGAAGCAGAAACAAGTATAAGCATAGGTGATATCGAAGTGCCGGCTGAATTGTTCAGGATTTTCATCAATGAAGCCGGTACACACATCAATACACTCAAGCAGGCGCTTGGTATAGCCGGAGAAAATGACCTGTTGTCGATTACGCATGAATCGATGCTGGCTGCTCACACTCTGGCCAGTACTTCGCGTACACTGGGGCTGAATTTCATCGCTGAAACCGGGCAGGTGCTGGAACAATGGTTTATCCGGTTATTGACGATTCCGGACAGACCGGATGTACAAGTATCGTCGCATATGACAGCAGCGGTGAATTTACTGGATATCATGGTGGGGGCAGTTCGTAACCGGCAGCTTCCATCCGAGGAAACATTACAGGCAGCAAACGAGCTGGCACGGGAACTTTCCCATTTTCTCGCAGCTCTGCCCGGGCAGATCGTCGAAACAGATTCAGAGGATTCGCAGGCAGAAATCAAACCTGTTCCCTTACAGGAGCTTGATACTGCATTACCCGCTCTACCGTTTGAGATGCCGGAGAGTACACCAGCCGGGATCGATCGGGAATTGCTGGCAGTCTTCTTCGAAGAAGCACAAGAACTGCAGTCAGAAATTGGCACCAGTCTGCGAACATGGCGCCATCAGCCCGGACAGACAGCTCCACGTAAGGCATTGTTGCGTGCATTACATACTCTGAAAGGCAGCGCGCGAATTGCCCATGCATTGCAGGTGAGTGACCAGGCTCATCAAATGGAAAGCCTCGTGGAATCAGTACATGAGGAAACCGTATCCACAGCGTTGCTCGACCAGCTGGAAATTCAGTTCGATACTATCTCGGAAGCACTCGAACAACTGCATCTGGCTTTACAGTCAGGAACACAGATCTCCCGGGAAGATACGAAAGACAGAGCAGATTCGGACGATCTTCAATCCGTGGCAGAACCGGCTTTCTCAGTTCTGCCTGATTCATTGGACGTCACGGAAACGGACCGGCCCGTGCGTAAAACCATGTTACGGGTGGAGACAGCACTGATAGACCGTCTGGTAAATGATTCAGGCGAATCAAGTATCGTACGCTCCCGGATTGAAGCACAGTTATATGATTTTCGCCAATACCTGCAGGATCTGGATGAAAGTATTGATCGTATGCGCGGACAGTTGCGGGAGATCGAATTACTGGCGGAGACCCATATTCCATCCGGCTCATCACTGCCAGCAGATGACCAGGCGGCTTTCGATCCGCTGGAGCTGGATCGTTTTACACGCTTTCAGGAATTGACCAGACTGATGGCAGAAAGTATGGATGATGTCGTGACCATTCACAAAAGTCTGCGTGAAATTCAGCGTGCGGCGACTACTGCCATAAACCAGCAGGCTCATCTGAACCGCCAGTTGCAGCAGGATCTGGTGCGCATTCGTACTGTCCCGTTCAGGCATTTTTCCGAACGTCTGTACCGTCTTGTCAGACAAATGGCACGCGATACCGGCAAGCAGGCCAGCCTGATCATTCAGGGAGATGAAATCGAAATCGACCGGAGTGTGCTGGATAAAATCAACTCTCCTCTGGAGCATCTGCTGCGGAATGCACTGGTACATGGAATCGAGACGCCGGATGAACGTTTGAAGGCGAATAAATCTGAAACAGGCCGGATCACGCTCGACCTGCACCGGGAAGGTAATGAAATTGCCATAACGTTGCATGATGATGGCATCGGGCTGGATGTCGGACGTATCCGTGAGAAAGCCCGACAGCTGGGATTGACTGCTACTGAAGAGGAATTAGAGGATGAGCACTGGTTCTCGCTGATTTTCAGCCATGGTTTTTCCACACTGGATGGCGTGACGGATACGGCTGGACGAGGGGTCGGCCTGGACATCGTCAGAAATGAACTGAGTGAAATCGGCGGCAGTATCACAGTTACTTCCGAGAAAGGCCAGGGCGTCATTTTTACACTGCGTCTTCCGATAACACTGGCAGTCACACAAGCTCTGCTGGTCAGCACCGCGGATAATACCTATGCTGTCCCGACAGCCCTCGTGACTCATGTACTGGAAATGGATACTGAGACGCTTGGAACAGCTTATCAGGAGCGTCATCTGATCTGGAACGGTGACCGGTTTCCGCTGGTTTATCTGGCGCACCTGCTGGGAGTTACCGGTACTGCTCCTGAAGTCAAACGTTATAACAGGATATTATTGTTGCAAACCGGCTCTGACCGCCTGGCGGTTCATGCCGATACGCTGATCGGACAATGCGAAGTAGCGGTAAAGGATATCGGCGCGCAACTGTCCCGCATCCCTGGTATCGAGGGAGCCACTATTACAGGCGACGGCAATATCGTACTGCTCATTGATCCGGTCAGGCTGATGCAGCGTGAACAGGCCCAGAGGCTGCTGTCAGCGGTGTCCGTTGCCCCGATCGATCCGGCGACTTCCCGGACAGCTGATAGGGCACCTGTCGTCATGATCGTCGATGATTCTCTGACCGTACGCAAGGTCACCAGTCGTTTACTGGAACGGCAAGGCTATGAAATACTGATTGCAAAGGACGGTGTTGGGGCACTCCAGCTGCTCCGGGAAACTGTTCCCGCAATCATGCTGGTCGATATAGAAATGCCGCATATGGATGGTTTCGAACTGATCTGGACAGTCAGAAACAACCCTGAGCTTCGCGATATTCCGATCATCATCATCTCATCGCGTACTGCGGACAAGCATCGGAGGGTGGCTGAAGAACTGGGCGTGAACGAATTCATGGGTAAACCTTACCAGGAAGAGGAACTGTTACAGCATATTGAGCGCCTGATTAAACCATGAATTTGGAGCCTCTCAACCGATGGAGAAAATTCTTGCCAAGCAGTCAGGCTTTAAGTATTGTTGAGGAGAAAAAAAATGAAAACAGGAATCGATTTACTTATTGATCATTCATCGCAGCAACAGTTGAAAATCGGCTGACCATCATCGTGGTACGGGCAAAACTGAATGGTGGCCGTCGGGTGTAATTGATTTTTTCATACACGCAGGTGGACCAATCACAAGGAGTGTAACCATGAGTTTTGCAAATATTATCGGTCAGTTTTTGCAACAGGGTATGTCAGGAAAAAGCCGTTTACGTCTGGATCAGGCTCTCAAGTCGCTGGAACTGGATGGGGCTGGCGGCAAACTGGAGCAGTTTCTCGGAAATTTACTGAGTAGCAATGATAAGGATAACAACCGTAACACAACGTCGACTGGCAGCAGGGGAGGTTTACTCAATCTGATACGTGGTTTCTTGGGTAGTAAACAGACCGAGAATCTTACCGGAGGCCAGCTGACGGGTATTGGTGCGCTGGCAGGGGCGCTATTGAGTGGAGGGACTAAAGCCAGTAAGGGAGCGCTGGGTGGAGGGGCTATGGCGATCCTAGGTTCGATGGCACTGAATGCACTAAAAGGGCGTTTTGCTGCCAGTGATGCTCCTGCCGACGCAGCTGATATCGACCGGTATGCGATAGAAGCAATTAATGACCCGGATATCCAGCGTTTGATCGTACGGGCAATGATCGCCGCTGCCAAGGCAGATGGTGTCATTGATGAGCAGGAAAAAGCGCGGATTCTGGACAAAATGGGTGAGGACGGCGTTACCGAAGCTGAGCGACAACTGGTTGAAGAAGAACTGCAACGTCCGACAGATATCGCGGCGCTGGTAGCCGAGGTACCTAACCAGGTGATTGCCGCTGAGATTTACAGTGCTTCATTGCTGGCCATCAATGTTAATACTGAAAAAGAAGAGAATTATCTGCGTGAGCTGGCGAGCCGGCTGGGTCTGGACGCTGCAACGGTTGCCCGGCTGCATGAACTCACTGGCGCTCCCGCTTCTGGCGTCAGCTGAATTTTTATTTATAGTGGGGAAGATGTCGCCTCAATATTACATATTCATGCATTTTCCCGTTATCGGAATCAACAATACTCTTTTTGCTGAAGTGGAGTTATCGTGCGATTTCTGGCGTTCATCATAGCCGCGGCGTTTTACACGTTTCCTGTAAGTGCTGCGGCACCGGATGATTCTTATATCGCCGGCTATGCCGCAGCAATTCTGAAACTTCAATTTGGAGTCGATCTTCCTTCATTGGCGGTACAGAACGGCAATATTATGTTACCCGCTGACAGACTGTCAGTGGAAGATCGTGTCAAGGTTATGCAGATACTGTCAGAGATTCCCGGTGTTACCAGAGTGGAAATTACGGAAGCTATCGCGCAACAGTCTGTATCTCCTTCCCCAGCGGGGGAGAGCAAAGCGATTGTGGATGGAGGTAGTCCGGCCACTATTCCCCCTGTGCTGGCAACCGGTCTCCTGCCCGAAGGACATTTATTCAAACCCCTGCTGGCTGATCCGAGATGGATTCATTTCTCGGCTGGTTATCGCAATTATGTGGGGAATAATGTAGATGGCAATCATAACGGCGTCGTCAGCTTTGGTGAAACGATACCGTTCTACCGTGCCAATATCGGGCAGTCGATTGTACAGTGGGAAGCTGGTCTCCAGGCGGGCATCTTCAGCGACTTTAATCTGGGCGCTCCCTCGACCGATCTTATCAATACCGATTTTATCGGCGGAATTTATACCAGCATACGGGCAGGGCATGCATCCGCCTTTGCCCGCCTTTATCATCAGAGCTCCCATCTTGGCGATGAATTCCTGCTGAGAAAACTCACTGATATAGAACGCATCAACCTCAGCTATGAAGCGGTCGATCTCAGGCTTTCCTATGAGCTCCCTTATGGGATACGTGTTTACGGCGGTGGTGGCGGGATTTTTCGCAAAGAACCTTCAACGATCAAACCCTGGTCAACGCAATACGGTATAGAGTTCAGAAGTCCATGGCAAATGGAATTTGCAATGATGCGACCAATTCTGGCTGTAGATATCAAAAACTATGAACAAAACAATTGGAATGCCGACATCTCTGCCAGAGTTGGGGTCCAGTTCGATAATTTCCAGGCTTTCAGCAGGAAACTTCAATTTCTGCTTGAATATTTCAACGGCTACTCTCCTACCGGCCAGTTCTTTAGGGAAAAAGTCGAGTATCTCGGTATTGGTGCGCACTATCATTATTAGGTTCAGGACCTGAAGGTACGGCCCTGAATGAACTGTTGAGGTTGTCGGAGAAATAATTTAATCGTATATCCAGTCTTACTTCCGCCCGGCCGCGCGGTTATGGCCC
>JBIQJX010000071.1:6275-9102 GCA_044507105.1 Nitrosomonas sp. | reverse complement strand
ATCATCCTAATGCGAGACAAGAAATTGATAGTGTCGATTAGACATAATATATCCCGGCTATTTGATCTATGAATAACCTGAGTTCGGGATAAGGAAAGCGGAGGTGAGCGTCAGCCTGTATGTGCAGCAGTCAAAATTTAATCGGACAGTTAAACGGGATGTCAGGTTGGAGTATGCAAAACAGGTGCGATTGCCCTGGGAAGGGGGACGGGCTGCTCTTTAGCGAAAGAGATCACATTTTCCCATTCTTCTGATGTGATCTCTTCCGATGCTACATTTCAGCCTGTTGATTAATTATTTAAATCAATCAATTACTGATATTTAAATGGCGGGTGCTGAAGAATGCAACGCCCAGGCCAATAGACAACAACAGCAGCGTACCGGGTTCGCTGATCTCCTGAGGAGGCTGACCAGGATCTTCAGGTTTCTCACGCCAGGTTAACAACCCCTGGCTCAGGTTCTGATTTTGATCGTAACCCGGCACAAGGGAATAGAAATCCCATTTTTCACTTCTGTAATCCTCCGTAAAATCCGCAGCATTCTTCAACATACTCAGCATGTCATTGGCAGTGGTGCGCGCCAGGCCAAAACCACTGCCTGCTGTAAAGTTTCCGGTCGTTAAATTAAATGGATCAGTTGTATTCGTCTCCTGCAAAACTTCCCAGATTGCAAGTTGCAGTGCCACATCTTTACCGGTATTGACACCGCCACCACCATTACCGGCATAATTGTCGAACAACCAGTTAATCTGCGCAAAAGCCGGATCGTGCGGTATGGTTAAACTACCATCGGCCGGTTGAAGCGTATAGGTGAGCGGGCCTGTTTTCAGCGTGTTGATAATATCAATACAGAAAGCACCAAATGTATCATCTGCTTTCCACAGGGAATTCTCACTGCTGGTGACGGTGAAGCTGAACTGGCCTGCATATACCCCGCCTCCTGAATAGCCGGTAATTGTTCCACTCGCGGATCCACCAATCCAGCCGCTACCACTGCGCTGCAGCGTAATCTGATCTGCCCAGCCGGTTGGAGCAAATGAAAGTGAAGCCACTGCAGCCGTCATAACACCCATTTTCCTGATATTCTGGCTCCACCTGTTGACAAGAGATGAATAATTCATGTATTCATCTAAAAATACCTTCACAATAGATTTCATATCATTTTCCTTTCGTGATGATTCAAATGGTATCCAGCCATTTCGGATACTTCATCTCCACAAGCAGAAATTGCGCCAAAATAAAATTTTGTTGATATACAATAAGTTACAAAATAAACCAGTAATCTTATTGGACTTATGTAAAAGAAGCCGACCGGCTGTCACTCCTTTCCTCACACCACGAAAGGGTTATCAGGTTTTGTTGAACCTGCTCCCGCCAGAAAAGTCAGAACGGGGGAGTATGGCCGGGGTTGACCGGTTAACGATGGAGATACAGTAAAAATGAAGAGTATGAAAAATCTGATCGAGGACAGACTGCAGTCACTGCAGCCACAGTTTCTGGAAGTGGTCAATGAGAGCTACCGGCACAATGTACCAGCGGGATCTCAATCCCATTTCAAGGTAACGATCGTGTCTGACGCATTCGATGGCAAAATGCTTGTGGCGCGTCACCGGCTGATCAATGCCACACTGACCGATGAAATCATCGGTTCCATCCATGCACTCGCACTCCATACGATGACTCCGGCAGAATGGTCCGATCGTAACAACACCTCACGTGAATCCCCGCCCTGCCTTGGCGGTTCGGCCACCGAACGGACTGAAAGCAAGGACTCCACAGACTCCACATTTCAGCAGCACTGATCGATCTTCAGGGAGAATTTCATGCGCAAACTGCTAAATTTGCTGATGCTTACCAGCATACTGATGCTAAGCGGATGCGGTTACAACACGCTGCAATCGACTGATGAACAGATCAAGTCAAGCTGGGCAGAGGTTATCAATCAGTATCAGCGCCGGGCGGATCTGATCCCGAATCTGGTCAATACAGTGAAAGGATTCGCCGCGCAGGAGAAAGAAGTGCTGCTGGGCGTGACGGAAGCCCGCTCGAAAGCAGGCAGTATTCAAGCCACCCCTGAACTGATCAACAATCCGGAAGCATTTGCCGGATTTCAGAGCGCCCAGGGAGAATTATCCGGCGCCCTGGCACGTCTGCTGGCGGTAGTGGAAAATTATCCGCAACTTAAATCCGATGCCAGCTTTCGTGATCTGCAGGCGCAGCTGGAAGGAACCGAAAACCGCATCACAGTGGCCCGCAACCGCTACATCCAGGCGGTACAGGAATATAACGTGACTGTGCGCTCGTTTCCCAGCAATCTCACGGCAATGATGTTCGGTTTTCAGGTCAAACCCAACTTCACGGTGGAAAATGAGAAAGCGATCTCTGCCCCCCCGGCGGTCGATTTCAATACGCCGGCGATAACGCAATGATCACTATCATCGGATATTTTCATTGAACCAGCGGAGTATCGGCAGGACATCTGAAATGATCAGGCATCACACAGCATGGCTGCTCCTGATTTTCTTGTGCGTCTTTACCTTGCACGCGCTGGCCGATGTTGCTGTGCCACCGCTCGAAGCACGTGTTACCGACCTGACCGACACACTCTCACGGGAACAGACTGCTCGTCTGGAACAGACGCTGGCTGATTTCGAGACGAAGAAAGGGAGTCAGATAGCGGTACTGATCGTGCCGACGACGCAACCCGAAACCATCGAACAGTATTCGATGCGCGTCGTCGAGACCTGGAAGCTCGGGCGCGAAGGGGTGGATGACGGTGTGCTGCTGCTGGTCGCCAAAGCTGACAGAACACTGCGTATCGAAACCGG
>JBIQJX010000071.1:0-6175 GCA_044507105.1 Nitrosomonas sp. | reverse complement strand
ATGCTGGGAAGAATGGCAGGCGCAACCATTACCGGCACTATTGCGGGATTTCTCATCTGGCTGATCTCATCTTCACTGGCAGTAGCGGCTCTGATCGCTATCGCAGTATTTGTCATCAGTCTGTTTGAACAGACAGGAAGAATCATTCATCGCGGCGGATACAGAGGCGGCTACCGGGGCTGGCCGGGAGGGGGCGGCCCGGGAGGAGGATTTGGTGGTGGCGGTTTTGGTGGGGGTGGCGGCGGCTTTGGCGGTGGCGGTGCCTCAGGAAGGTGGTAATCAGAGAGAACGAATGGATTACAAACGCATAATCCGACATCTCGTCACCGGCCAGTCGATAGTCAATCGCGCGTTTCCCCCTGCGACACTGACTGCAATCGAACAAGCTATCGCACGGTCAGAAACCGTCCATGACGGGGAAATTGTCTTGGCAGTGGAAGCCTCTCTCGATCTGCCGCTGCTTCTGGAAAATCAGTCGGTCCGTGAACGGGCAATCGATGTGTTTTCCATGCTGCGGGTATGGGATACCGAGCACAATAACGGTGTGCTGATTTATTTACTGATGGCAGATCATGATATCGAAATTGTTGCCGACCGTGGTATTCACGTCCGCGTGGAGCAGACGATATGGGAAACCGCCTGCGATACCATGAAAGCCGCCTTCCGGCACGGGCGGTTCGAAGCAGGCATCATCACCGGAATTGATACAATTACTCCCGTGTTGCAACGCTTCTTCCCAGCCGGATCAGATAAAAAGAAAGAAGGGCTGTCCGACAGGCCGGTAGTGTTATAGCAATGGCGTTCGGTCACACGAATCAGACAGGGGTGTCCGATCACTCTAGGGTGAGGACGACGCGGAAACGCGCTTTGCCGCTCATCATGCGCTCGAAAGCTTCAGAAACATGCTCCAGCGGGTAAACTTCATTCATCGATCGTACCCCGGTGCGTGCACTGAACGCGAGTGTATCCTGAGAATCGATCGAGGTTCCCGAATACCAGCCCCGGACCGAACAGCACCCCATGATGAGGGACAGGGGCGATATCTGCATCGAAGCAGCCGCACCAACGATCAGCAGTGTACCGTTGACCGCCAGACCGCCCTGCACCGCGCTCATCGCTTCTCCACTGGTGACTGTCGCCAGAATGACCCGGGCCCCACCCAGACGACGAAGCACGGTTGCGGGATCCTGAGCCTGGCTGTCAATATAGACAGCGGCACCGAGCTGACAGGCCAGCGCCTCCTTGTCCTGCCCGCGCGCAATGCCCACAGTATGAAACCCCATTTTGGCAGCATACTGAATCCCGAGATGACCGAGTCCGCCTACGCCCAGCACCGCCACGACATCTCCTGGCCTCGCCCCACTGTTTCGCAAGGCATTGAATGTTGTCACCCCGGCACACATCAATGGTGCTGCCTCGACAGGCGCCAGATTAGCCGGCATCAGCGCCAGCGCGCTGGCGGGTGCGATCATATATTCAGCATAGCCGCCGTCCCGGGTAACACCAGTCGCATCAGCCGCCCTGCACGCGAAGAATTCCCCGCGCCGGCAGTGGTCACACTGGCCGCAATAGCCGGTATTCCAACCGACACCTACGCGCTGCCCCGGTTTCCACTGCGCAACATCGGCGCCTACCGCATCGATCTCGCCCGTCACTTCGTGGCCGGGCACACGGGGATACTGAATGCCGGGCCAGGCACCTTCTTTGGTAAGGACATCGCTGTGGCAAACGCCGCAGGCGGAGACTCGGATGCGTACCGATCCCGGGCCGGGCTCCGGTATCGGCCGTTCCACGATCTCAAAAGGACCGTTTGGACGTGAAATCTGTGCAACACGCATGGTTCCCATATTTCCTCCTGTTGTCTTTGCTCAAACAGATTCATCGTACCACAGGCTATCGGTCATAAAGGCGGACCCGAACCCATACGGCAAACCGATATCGGATGGTTGCATATCTGCAAGGTTCACAGCACCCGGCTTCTAGCACGGCCCTTACCTGCGCCTGCCAGAGATATACTAAAACTGCCCTGTGATGTTCTACAATACCCTACTGCCGCACCCAGGACCGGAAAACGGATGCCTGCTCAATCCTTAAAATGAAACTCCACACATCGAGTCACCCATGACGAGACTAAAAGTCATTACAGCGATCGCTACTCCGGGTTGCTCCAGCCGCCTTTCATCACAGAATTAAAATGGTATCTGAAGTATTTCCGAGCGGGACGCGTACTCGACATATTCTGATGCGGCCCATTGCAGTTTCTAAGATTATTTCTTTCAAGGCAAATCATCCTGGCTACTCGACAAGAATTTTCTGATTTCCTGAGTCAGGTCGAACTGCGCGCATACAAGCAGGCATTATTCGCCGTGCATGATGAACATGCAGCGCTGGATATCGTGCAGGATTCGATGATGAAGCTTACTGAGAAATACGCCCATAAATCACTCGAAGAGCTTCCCCTCCTGTTTCAGCGCATCCTGCAAAATACCATCCGTGATTACTACCGGCGGCAGAAATCGCGCTCACTGTGGCTTACCCTGTTTTCGGTATTCTCCCCCGAGCAGGATGAGAAGGAAAATGAACATTATGATTTTCAGGAATCACTGCCGGCAGTACAGGAGACCCGCTATGGGAACACTCCTCATACCGCATTTGAACAGTCCCAGCTCATCGCTCTGATCAGCGGTGCATTGGAGACATTGCCGCCACGTCAACGGGAAGCCTTCCTGTTACGTTACTGGGAGGGTATGGATGTCTCGGAGACTGCCAAAATCATGGGGTGCTCGGAAGGCAGTGTAAAAACACACTGTTCCCGGGCAGCACACACACTTGCCGTTATATTAAAGGGGAAGGGAGTCGAACGATGAAAGAAGAAGAAAGAATCGGGGAAGAAGTAGCCACGCTGCTGGAACACAGCCTGAATGACATCAGTCCGGATACATTGCATCGGTTACAGTTGGCGCGCAAAGCTGCCCTGGAAAACTGCCAGCCCGCGGAAAAAATGCTTCCTGCAGGTATGAACATTTCCATCCACGGCAAGCAGCACTGGTTTTCCGCACATGGCAACAGATTGTTGCTGTCAACCATGCTGTTACTCATTCTGGTAACTGGTCTCTACTGGAAAAGCAATAACGAAAGCGAGGAAAAAGCCAGCGTCGACACTCTGATACTCACTGATGATGCACCTGCTGAAACAGGCGATCTCGCTGTTGACGATGAATTCGACAGCTGGCTGGATTCCACCCGATAGTTTCATCCTCCCGAGGACCGCCGCTGGATACGTTTGAGTATGCGCTGCCTGCAGTTTTTAGAATCATCCTCAAATTACTCCATCTGCTGATTCAGGATATCAATGATCCATGAAATTCCTCACTGACTACTTTCCTGCCAGCTCGTAACGAAATGCCGTCGATATAATGCCATCCCGCCTCAGCGATCCTCTCATCCGTATTCCACCCGCGTTTCCGGCTGCCTGGCGTACCCGGATCGAAACTCATCTGACGGACGATGAACACGTAATCGCCTGGCTGGAAACTGATCTCGATGATCGGCTGTTTTTCTCACCCGGGCTGATAGCAGTCACTAACCACCGGCTTCTGACAAAAGCAGCAAAAGATGAAAACTGGCAGACATGGCACTACCGCCGGGAGCTGAGGCTGACATTCCGGGAGCAGGCAGGCCCGGGCACGCTTGAGCTGTCCGATATGCACATGCGTCATGCCTGCTGGCACTATATGCCAAACAAGCAGCCGGCAGTGAATCGTCTGATCGCCTGCTTCACGCGGCAACTTGAGGCCCGGTTTGTCCGGCCGGGAGAAGAAACCGGAGAGCAGCCACCTTCCCTGCGCCGCCTGGATGACGCTGTATCTTTACCCGATGAGCGGGAGGTGCTACCTGCTTCAGCTTCCACCTGGACATTGTTCCGCCTGTGGCGCTTTGCCAGACCCTATAAAGGCCGCCTGCTTACCGGATTCATGCTGATGCTGGGCAGTACCGCTGCAGCACTGGTCCCGCCTTATCTGACTATGCCGCTGATGGATAACGTTCTGATTCCTTATCAGAACGGTCAGCCGATCGATGTCGATCTGGTGACCCTTTATCTGTCCGGTTTGCTGGGAGCGGCCCTGCTGGCCTGGATGCTGGGCTGGGGACGAACGTACATGCTGGCAAAAACATCCGAACGTATCGGCGCGGATTTACGGACGACGACCTATGAGCATCTGCTCAAACTTTCTCAGGCCTATTTTGGCGGCAAGCGGACCGGTGATCTGATGGCGCGCATCGGGGCGGAAACTGACCGGATCAATCTGTTTCTTTCCCTCCATTTGCTTGATTTCGCAGCAGATATACTCATGATAACGATGACGGTCATCATCCTGATTTCGATCGACCCGTGGCTGACACTCGTCACGCTGATGCCGCTGCCGGTCATCGCCTGGCTGATCCATCTGGTGCGCGACCGGTTACGCACCGGTTTTGAGAAAGTTGATCGCATCTGGGCAGAAGTCAACAATGTGCTGGCAGACACATTGCCCGGTATACGGGTAATAAAAGCGTTTGCCCAGGAAAAAAGAGAATTGGAGCGTTTTCGCGCAGTCAACCAGCGCAATGTGGAAATCAATGATCGCGTCAATAAGACCTGGGCACTGTTTACACCAACCGTAACACTGCTGACCGAAATCGGCCTGCTGATTGTATGGATCTTCGGCATCTGGCAGGTCTCGCAGGATCGTATCACCGTCGGCGTACTGACCACTTTTCTGGCCTATATCAGCCGCTTTTATTTACGCCTGGATTCGATGAGCCGTATTGTTTCAGTTACCCAGAAAGCGGCAGCCGGTACCAAACGCATCTTTGATATTCTCGATCATGTCTCCAGCGTCCCCGAGCCGGCCAGACCTGTTCACCTGCCGGCGATAAACGGACACATCGAATTGCGCAGCGTGGGGTTTCGTTATGGTACACGCCGGATCATACGGAATATCGATCTGGCGATCGAGCCGGGGGAGATGATTGGACTGGTTGGACATAGCGGTTCCGGCAAAAGCACCCTTATCAATCTGATTTGCCGTTTTTATGATGTCACTGAAGGGACGATTCTGATCGATGGTGTTGACATTCGCTCTTTACCCATCGCTGAATATCGTAAACATATCGGGCTCGTGCTGCAGGAGCCGTTCCTTTTCTTTGGCACCATCGCAGAAAATATCGCCTACGGGAAACCGGATGCAACGCGGGAAGCGATCATCGCAGCAGCACGCGCCGCCCATGCCCATGAATTCATCCTGCGGCTGCCCTACGGCTATGACTCCCTGGTGGGTGAACGCGGCCAGGCACTGTCAGGTGGTGAACGCCAGCGTATTTCGATTGCCCGGGCACTGCTGATCAATCCCCGCATTCTGATACTGGATGAAGCCACCTCATCCGTGGATACTCAAACCGAACAGGAAATACAGGAAGCGCTCGATAACCTCGTCCGGGGCCGGACAACCATTGCTATCGCACACCGTTTATCGACTTTGCAGGAAGCGAACAAACTGGTCGTGCTCGATCGGGGCCGGATCATCGAAACGGGCAGCCACACAGCACTGATGGCGCACCAGGGCCATTACTATCATCTTTATCAATCCCAGTTGCGCAACATCGACACCGGAGATCAATCCCCGGGACCAGACAGGATAGCGACTTCAAGGGGAGATCGGCTATGAACTGGTCCGACTGCCAGTTGAGCCGGAATGCCTTCGGATGCCTGATCCTTACAGACAAGGATCACCAGGTGTACGAAGAAGTCATACCGGTTCGCGCCTTTCCGATCACTGCAGCAGAGCACAGTATCGCCCTGGTGGACAATCATGGTCACGAGCTTGCCTGGATTGACAGTCTGGATGAGCTGCCCGAATCATACCGCGCGCTCATCGAAACAGAACTCGCCAGTCGTGAATTTATGCCCGAGATAAAGCGTATCGAACAGGTTTCGAGGTTTGCAACACCGAGTATCTGGGAAGTGCAGACCGATCGGGGAACTATCACATTCATGCTCAAAGGAGAAGAAGATATCCGTCGCCTGTCACCTGCTACTCTGCTGATCACCGACAGTTACGGTATCCACTTCCTGATTCGCGACCGTTCAACGCTGGATCGTCACAGCAGCAGACTGCTGGATCGCTTTCTCTAA
>JBIQJX010000070.1:1975-9102 GCA_044507105.1 Nitrosomonas sp. | reverse complement strand
ACGACCCCCACCATGTCAAGGTGGTGCTCTAACCAGCTGAGCTACGCGCCTGAAGGAAACCGGATTTTAACTGAAACGAGGAGCGTCTTCAAATTTATTCACAACACTGTTCAATATGAGAACTGCAGCCAGTGCCAATAGCCCTTGCTCTGGCAAGAGTCAGCAAGAACGCCGCCATCATTTCACCGGTTTTCTGCTGATCGGGATCAGACAAGCCAGCAGTTATTTCCCACGCATGAACATTCTGTCCAGTTCAGCCAGGCTGATTTCAAACCATGTCGGCCGGCCATGGTTACATTGATCCGAACGTTCTGTCATCTCCATTTTACGAAGCAGTTCATTCATTTCGGTGATCGTCAGCGGACGATTGGCGCGAACGGCACCGTGACAGGCCATCGTCGCCAATAATTCGTTGCGGCGTGCGGCAAGCAACTGCCCGGCATCCCCGTTTCTGACTTCATCCAAAATGTCGCGTACCAGCTTTTCCACATCTGCGTTCTGCAGCATAGCCGGCACTGCACGTACGGCCAGTGTCGCAGCGGATAATATAGTCACCTCAAAACCCAGTTGCTGCAAAAGCGTCTGGTTCTCTCCGAGCGTGGCAATATCCAGACTGTCCACATGAAACGTGGCGGGCACTACTAATCGTTGCGCAGACAATGCCTGCTGACTCACCTGTGATTTAAGTTGCTCATAGACGATGCGCTCATGCGCCGCGTGCATATCCACGATCACCAGGCCCTTCTCATTCTGCGCCAGAATATAGATCCCCAGAAGTTGCCCCAGCGCGAACCCCAACGGAGGTATAACGGCAGCACCCCCCTCCTGCTGGGACTGCCTCTCTGTCGCTGAAATGGATGAACCCGGTTCACTGCCGGATAAGACCTGGTAAAAGTTGAGAGGTTGTGCAATCTGTCCTGAAGATAATCGTGTTTGTCTGGGGTAGGCTGTTCCTGGCACCGTGCGCGTGTCAGACGGCGGCAATACAACCGCTGAAGAAGACTGTGATGATTCCACACTGCCCCGGGGAGATGACAGCGCTTTACTCACACTGTGATAAATGAACTGGTGTACCGCACGAGCTTCACGAAAGCGAATTTCGGTTTTGGTCGGATGCACATTCACATCGACCTGTTCCGGGCAGATATCGAGGTACAATGCGAAAGCCGCATGACGATCCAAGTGCAGCACATCACGATAAGCTTCACGCAAAGCATGAGCAATCAGTTTATCCCGAACAAACCGGCCGTTGACAAAAAAATACTGCATATCGCGTGCGGCACGTGAATAGGCCGGCAGAGCCAGCATTCCCTGCAGACCAATATCAGTTGATCGTTCATGAAACCATGTTGCAGCCCCGGAAAATTCGCCCCCCAGCACTGCCTGTATACGTGCTGCCGCTTCCATCATCTGCCAGTGACTGCGCAGCTTGTCATTATGTCGCAAACTAAACGCGATATTCGCATGAGAAAGTGCCATACGCCGAAACACTTCTTCACAATGGGCAAATTCTGTTGCTTCAGTTTTGAGAAACTTACGCCGTGCCGGAAGATTGAAAAAAAGATCTCTGACCTCTACGGTGGTGCCGGCCATATGGGAAGCGGGCTCTGGCTGCAGCACATGAGTGCCTTCTGTTCTTATTTGCCAGGCATGTCTGCCACCTGATTGGTGACTGATCAGTAACAAATATGAAACTGAAGCAATACTGGCCAACCCTTCACCCCGGAATCCCAGGCTGGTGATTTTCTGCAAATCCTCCTGACTGGCGATTTTGCTGGTGGCATGGCGTGTAAGCGCCAAGGGCAGTTCCCTTCCGGGAATACCAGTGCCATTATCCGTCACCCGTATCAGTTTTAACCCTCCCCGGGCAATATTTACCGTAATATCGCTCGCGCCCGCATCGATGGCATTTTCCAGCAGTTCTTTCAATACAGAAGCCGGACGCTCGATCACCTCTCCTGCTGCAATTTGACTGATCAACCCGTCAGGAAGTAATTTGATCGTGTTCATTGAAAATCAGAAGGGATATAAAAAGGAACCTGTAAAGCCTGATTGATTCAATCATTATACTGCCTTCAAGTTGTGATACGCTTGAAGCTGCTAGAAGGAATGGTATGCGGGAGTTTGTCGGGGATCGCCAAACTGTCGGGAAATGGCATCATTCCAAGATCCGGCTGTATTGCCGTAACACTGAATTTCAGAAATCGACCTTAAACCATCATGACACAAGACGAGCACAAACGGGCAGTCGCACGGGCAGCCTTGCAATATGTACCGGTAGGAGAAATTATTGGCGTCGGAACAGGTTCGACAGCTAATTTTTTCATTGATGAACTGGCTGGCATTAAACACAAAATAGAAGGCGCTGTGGCAAGCTCCACAGTTACCGCAGACCGTCTGAAACAACACGGAATCGAAGTCATGGATCTCAATTCCGTTACCGATTTACCGGTATACGTTGACGGTGCGGATGAAATCACCCGGCATTTACATATGATCAAAGGAGGCGGTGGTGCGCTGACTCGGGAAAAAATCGTAGCGGCTGTAGCCAGAAAATTCATTTGTATAGCTGAACAGAGTAAACTGGTCAATCTGCTGGGAGCCTTTCCCCTTCCGGTAGAAGTGATTCCCATGGCACGAAGTTATGTGGCACGGGAAATTGCACTGCTGGGCGGGCAACCGGCATTACGTCAGGGATTCACGACAGACAACGGCAACCTGATACTGGATGTGCATAATCTGAATATCATGAATCCGGTCGAGCTGGAAACCACTCTCAACCAGATAGCAGGCGTTGTAACGAACGGTCTGTTTGCGAGACGGGGAGCCGATATACTACTGCTGGGAACTGAGCAGGGCGTGGAAACCATTACAGCCTAGTAAAAGTGATTACGGCCCGTTACCGGGGGATGACAGTAAATCCGGCATGTGCATATGAGACCGTTTATATCCTCCGGGCAGCCGGATTGGTAATAAAAACATCATCCTCAGTGTATAAAATTGCATGATTATTCCTTTTCCGGGATTCATACAATGGTTAATAAAGAACATATCTCGAAAAAATTCGATGCCGATCTGGAAGAAGTCCGTACGCGTGTCCTGCAAATGGGGGGGTTTGTTGAAGAACAGATCAAAAATGCGATCGAAGCACTGACTGAAGGTAACGAACATATCATTGAACAGGTTATTGATAATGATCATCGCGTCAACGCGATGGAAGTAAAAATCGATGAGCTCTGTTCCCAGATCATTGCACGCCGACAACCGGCTGCGGTCGATCTGCGTATGATCATGACAGTGATCAATACCATTACCGATCTGGAAAGAATTGGTGATGAGGCAGCCAAAATAGCGCGCATGGCAAAACTGATCTATGCTTCGGATCGCATGCATATGCCGCGTTTCGTCGAAATCCGGCATATTGCCGCCATCGCTCTCGATATGCTGAGTAAAGCACTGGATGCTTTCGCCAGAGTGGATCCAAATGCATCTGCAGAAATCGTGCGGCAGGATGAACAGGTGGACGAGGAATTTCGTTCGATCATTCGGCATTTGATTACATTCATGATGGAAGACCCTCGCAAGATTTCGACTGCAATCGAAATTCTCTTCGCGGCCAAGGCCGTCGAACGTATCGGGGATCATGCAAAAAATATGTCGGAATACGTCGTTTACCTGGTCAAGGGCAAGGATGTCCGTCATATCTCAGCGGATGAAATTGAACATACCGTCAATAAATAGGTACTCTGGGTAAAAAAACCGGAAATTATGCATGAATATTCAACACTTGCCGCAGTCGACCTAGGCTCCAACAGCTTTCATCTGCAGGTAGCGAGGGTAGTAGACAGACAGCTTTATCCGCTGGACAGTCTCAAAGAAATGGTACAACTCGCAGCAGGGTTATCTGAAGATCAGAATCTGGATAAGAGCTCCCAGAACCGTGCATTAGCCTGCCTGGAGCGGTTCGGTGAACGCCTGCGTGGTTTCCCGTATCATGCAGTACGAGTAGTAGGAACAAACTCACTGCGTGTTGCCAGGAATGCAGACATTTTCCTCAGAAAAGCTGAGCATGCACTTGGTTTTCCGATAGAAATCATTGCGGGATATGAAGAAGCACGGCTCATCTATCTGGGAGTTGCGCACAGTCTGCCGGTCGCCGACTGTAACCGCCTCGTGGTCGATATCGGCGGAGGATCTACCGAGCTGATCATCGGCAATCGTCTTGAGTCCAGAAAACTGGAAAGTCTTTATATGGGTTGTGTCAATTACAGCCTGCGCTACTTTCCGGATGGAAAAATCACCAAAGGAGCTCTGAAACGCGCTGAGCTAGATGCTCGCACTGAAATACAGGCAACTGCTGCCAAATTCTCCCCTCCTCATTGGCAGGAAGCGTATGGCGCTTCCGGAACAGCACGGGCACTGGCACGCATACTCATGCTGAATGGCTATAACGGCAATAAGGAGGAAGAAATCATCACCCCTGCAGGACTGGAAAAACTGCGTGAATTTCTGCTCAAAATCGGGGATATCAAGAAACTGACAATTGCGGGGCTGGATCCCGATCGCAAACCGGTCATTGTGGGAGGATTCGCTATCATGTCTGCTATCTTCACTGAACTGGCTATCGATCGCATGGCAGTTACTACCGGTGCTCTGCGTCAGGGGGTGCTCTATGATATGCTGGGACGTTTTCACAGGGAAGATATGCGGGAAGTCTCCGCACAGGAATTTATGCAACGCTACCGGGTCGATCCGGTGCAGGCAACTCGTATCGAGTCACTCGCGATGATACTCGGGAAACAGCTTTTGGCCCATTATCCCGATGAGGAAAAAGTGGAAGATGCACTAAAACTGCTTTCCTGGGCAGCTCGTTTGCATGAAATCGGAATTTCAGTGGCACATACCAACTATCACAAGCACTCCGCTTATATTCTTGACAATGCTGATATTCCCGGATTTTCCAGAATGGAACAATGTCAGCTCAGCCAACTGGTACTCTCTCACTATGGGTCACTGAGCAAAGTTAAGGATTTTATTGCTGATCCCATTAATCTTTTCCGTTCGATCGCCCTGCGCATCGCCGCAATCTTTTATCGCAGCAGAGCCCATATCGACCTACCGGACATGGTATTGTCCACTGACGGGAAACAACGGTACATACTATCTATTCCACAGACATGGCTTGAACGCAATCCACTGACCGATACATTATTGAACAATGAAATCGAAACCTGGGGCAAGGTAAATATCGATTTCCGTATCGAAGATCTTTCAGCCGGGAATCGTACCAAATCCGGCGCAGCCTGATGGTCCGGTTGAGAAATCACAACTTTCGGGTTTAACGCTGCCAGCACTCAGCAGCTGTTAGTGCTGCATTTTTTCCCACTCCTCTGATACCTGTATGTGTCAATGTCAAAGTGGCACAGGCATCACCTGTCATAGCACCCACGGGCACAGCTTCCAGCGTGTAAGTATTCTGTGTCGGCATGGCCGCAGCGAACTGCACGGTATATTTTGCAGTACCCGTTCTGGGCGACTGCGTTACTGGCAATACCCAAGCGCTGCCGGTACTGGTCTGATCATAACGGTTCGCTTCAGTAAAATTCCGTTCCAGCAACTGTGCCAGTTCCAGCAGGATGCCTTTCGCTTCTGCGCGATTGCTGCGATGTACATATTCCTGATAGGAGGGATAGGCTACTGCCGCCAGGATCCCGATTATTGCCACGACGATCATCAGTTCGATCAACGTAAACCCGTGACTTCTCATCTCTACTCCAGTTTTATGCGATTCTTCCCCTGAAACCGATGCCTCTTGCCAGTCATCGAATCTGCTTCCACGATCGACGAGGCGGTGGCGCATTGTTACTGATAGTTACATTTTCTACTGCACCGGTAGTTGTTGCTGCAATCAGATGAATAAGACTGCCTGCACTAACAGCTACTGATTCACTGCGAACACCATCCGAACTGACAGCTGCAATGATTCGATCCTGACTGTTGAGCTTGCCATCATCATTGGTATCAAATTGCGGCATGGCTGACATTCCACCGCTATCAGCGTTCAGCAGCATCAGCCAGTTACGTCCACCGGCTTCACACGGATCATCGGATGGAATCAATGTTGTAAAAATCACTCGCCCAAAACTCAGTATCGGCATGAGGACGGAACGCTCTCCCTGTAGCACTCCTTCTGACGGTTGCAACAGATCAATATACCAGCCGCGTTTGGTTGACCAGTTGATAGGATGATTGGAAACAGTACGCTCAAAAGGGGGAATAACCGTTTCAGTCAGTATAGTTTGCTGTTGCAGCACGCTGCGATCCGTTTCCGCGATACGGTTGTTACTCTCCTTATATCTATCCCATATACCATAAAGACTTTGTACTTTCTTGTCAGTAGCGTCTCCAGCAGCGATGAACTGACCTGTGCCGAAGAAAATCATATACCCTCCCTGTTTGTGGTAACCCACCTCCACAGGAGAAGTAATCGGCTGTACCTGATTATTTGCATTTCTGGCGGTGAACAAAGGTTGAGTGGCTCCCTCTGCTATTCCCCACTCCTCAGGATTATTTTTTGATAAATCAAACTTCCAGATATTGCCCTGCAAATCCCCCGCGTAAACAACATCAATGATCTTGTCACCATTGGTATCCACCAGCGCTGGAGTGGAAAGACCATTATTGCTGCTGTTACCAGCTGGTATTTTTTCGATCAGTTCACCCGTTTGTAAATCAACAATCAATAAATACGCTTTATCACTTGTACTGTTATAACCATTACCCATGATCGCTGCCCAGGAACCATCGTTCAGCCGTGCAATCTTTGCCTGACCGTGGACGAATCCCAGATCGGTATCCGTAAACTCCCACAGCACATTGGATGCGGAAAAATTGACCGGATCAGTAATATCCAGCGCAAATACACTCTTACCCCCGCCCCCCAGCGTTCCCAGCAATACCGTTTTCCAGGCAGGTGTCGCACCGATATAAGCATCTCCGGCATAGGCATTGCCGTCAACATAATAGCGATGTGTATAACCGGAATCAGTCAGCTTACTCAATTGAGGATAAACAGCAGCGGGAACATAAGCGAACAGCTCCACACCGGTTTGTGCATTAAATGCATG
>JBIQJX010000070.1:0-1875 GCA_044507105.1 Nitrosomonas sp. | reverse complement strand
GTTGAATGCCAGCAGTTGTCCGCTCCAGTCAGCACTGTTGAATTTGGCTTGATAAATCTGTGCACCGGTATTGAGCCGGCTGGTATTGGTGGTGACTGCCGCAGCGGAACTGACTCGAGCCGTGATACTGGTCAGCGCATTCGTAAGCCCGGCAGCAAAAGCGGCTGGATCCTGCGCACTGAAAAACTCGCCCCGGCTGTTGACCGCAGCATGCCAGAGATCATCGATTTTCTCTCGCTTAGCAGAACTGGTGGTTGGATCTGGCCAGCCCCCCGAACCACTCGGTAAACTGGACAATGTCCCCTCAACCCCCAGCCCAACCGTAAAATTCACCATATGCTGCCAGAAAGCCGGATCTTTGGCATTAGTTGGCACTTTATTATCCAGATCAGGACGCAGATCATTCTTCCAGTAATACATCGCCACATCAGCGAGGGTATTACTGTTGCCATCCTTGTATGGCAATACCGGTTGATACTGGTAGGTAGCTGGTGATGCATTGGGAAAATGGTTTGTAATAATATTGCCTGCAGTATTATCAGCATTACCGATACCTGTTGGGCTAGCTTTGTTACTTTCCCAATAACCATCGGTCATCAGAATATGATAATTCTGCCGGCAAATCGGCTGAACACCACCAGGCTGCCCCGGCGTATCACTCCATGGTCCTCTATCATCTTTACGCTTCAGATATTCACCGACACCTTGCATGGCAGTACGTAACGGCGTACCGGCAGCTGGAATGGTATGGTTATAGAGTATGTCAAAAAAATCGATTCGATCTGTTCCAGCAAACTGTCTAACACCCGTGATAATTGTTTCGGTATTAACCTCATCTATTTTGGTACTACCTTTATTGATCGCACCAAAAGCAACCCGCATATTGTTACCCTGTGCTGCAAAAGCCCGCCCTACTCCGGCACGCGCTAACAAAATACGGGAACGGTAATAGGTATACCAGTTGGCAAAATTCTGGATTTCCTCATCGTAGGTACAAGCCGATGAATTAACACAATCAGTCCGATTATCTCCTCCATTAAAGGGAGCATTTCCCGGCTTGATCTCGATCTGATCATAGCTACTGGCTAAGTTGATGTTACCGCTTCCCTTATATTGGAAATAAACCGCCGGATAAAACGTCTTTTCAGTTTCATTCGTTAAATCTCCATCGCTTTTGAGCCAACGCGCTTTTTGCTTGTTCTCTTTAGTCAGATTACGACAGTGTTCGATAGGATTATTTTTATCGGAGACAGGCCATGGATTATACGGTGCGCAAGTAATGCTCGCATTATCCATCAACGATCCATCAGCCTTGCTCCACGGCAGGTAGCGCACCTCCGGATTATAGTAGATCTTATTGACATGGCTGGAGCGCGACCTGACCGTATACTTATTATTTTCATCAAAGTCCACCACATAGTTATTGTAGGTATCTCCGCCATAAGTACCCGTTCTCACAGGATAAACAAAGCGTACATCTTTTGTAATTAACTCATCCGGCATAATTTCGAACTGCATCGAACCGGAATCATCCAGCGTAAAAATGATGTTGGGGTCAACCGCGGTCGTCAGGAACAGCGGTATATCGGATAACGTCAAGGTTGCTTCGGTGCGCATCGGCACAAGAATGAATAATGCCATGAGCAGTCGGCTTCCCGTCGTGGTACGGATGGTTTTCATATGAATTTTTTTCTACCGACGGTAAGTGCTTTGCAGCAGGACGATGGCAGCCTGGGTCCCGCCTACTCCACGAGACACAATGCGAAACATATTTGTATTAAGGGATGATCCGGATTGCTGGGCGCTTCCGCCTGTGTCCATCAGTGGAACACTCACAAGCTGTTCGATGATGTATCGGGGTTGACTGGCCACCCC
>JBIQJX010000069.1:0-9200 GCA_044507105.1 Nitrosomonas sp. | reverse complement strand
CCAGTTCAAATACAGCTGACGATCAGGAAAGGGATTTATTTCTTGGCATCTTATTCTTATATATGCCGATTATACACATCTCCTGTCCGCAGATATCTGCCTGGCTGAAGTGTGAATGGACGAAGCGCCCGTTAACTTCATGCAGTGAATTTGAATTTATCCACATTTATATAAAGATTGAGCCCAATCCTGATTCCCAGCGACATTCTATTTGTCTTTATTACGGCTTCGGCCGCGCTTGCAGCAGCGCCCGGCCCGGATAATATCTTTGTACTCACTCAATCCGCTGTTTATGGCCGGAAAGCGGGAATATTCATAACGCTTGGGCTGTGCACGGGATTATTCGCTCACATTGCCGCCGTCAGTCTTGGAGTTGCAGCAATTCTCAAGACTTCCGCCGTTGCCTTCGCCGTATTCAAAACCATAGGCGCAGCGTATCTTCTGTATCTTGCATGGCAGGCATTTCGCGCGGAGGGCATGAAAATTTCAACCTCGAACAGCAGCGCCCCGGGAGGCAGTCGGAGTCTATACATTCGCGGCATTCTCATGAACGTGACTAACCCCAAAGTTGCCATTTTCTTTCTGGCTTTTCTGCCACAATTCACGGATCCGTCGCGAGGGCCCATTTTCCTTCAGATCATCCTGCTCGGTGCAATATTCATGGCTATGGCATTTATCGTTTTCAGTGCAATATCATGGGCTGCAAGCCGGATAGGTAACTGGCTTAAACAATCAGAGCACGTACAAACCCGCCTGAACCGGTCTGCGGGCATCATATTCGTACTGCTGGCATGCCACCTGATACTGAGCGAGCAATAAAGTTAATAATCAGTCTTACTACAGGTGCCTGATTTACGGGATGACTGCACGGTGTTTGCTGGATGAAGGCCACGCCTCGTTGTGTCTGCGGATTATCGTTCTTGCAGCAGTCGGGGAGGTGTAGGGCCCCCGGTTTTACTCAAACCGTGTGCATGAGCTGACGTATCAACTCAGGAATTTTCGACACTTCGCAAACTCTGCATGGTTGTTCGTGCGAAACATAAATCTTCCCATGCCTTGGATTTGTCGGTTAAAGAGCGCAACAGATAAGCCGGATGGTAGGTAACGATGAGAGGGATACCTGAGAATTCGTGCAGTCTGCCGCGCAGGCTGGCAATGCTGTTGTCAGTGGCCAGCAGATTCTGGGCCGCTACTTTGCCTAACGTAATGATCAGTCTGGGCTGAATCAGTGCAATCTGTCGCAACAGATAGGGGCGGCATTGTTGCGCTTCGTAATCTTGCGGGTTCCGGTTACCCGGCGGTCTGCATTTTACGATATTGGTAATATAGACATCATCGCCGCGTTTGAGGCCAATTGCCTGCAGCATGCTGTCGAGCAGTTTTCCTGCCTGGCCCACAAACGGTTCACCCAGCTCATCCTCTTTGGCGCCAGGGCCTTCGCCGATAAAAAGCCAATCGGCATTTTCATCCCCGACACCGAAGACGGTATGTTTGCGCGTCTGACTGAGCGGACAGGCGGGGCAACCGGCTACTGCCTGTCTGAGCTGTTCCCAGTTTGCGCGGGCGAGATAAGATGATCGTTTGTCGTCCAGATTATTCCCTGCAGCCAGTATGTCGGGATTGAGGGATGCTTCTTCCGGCGCAGGCGCCTGATTGGATGGGGTTCCCGGTCTGCTACGCCACACCGGCAGCAGTCCGAGTTCCCTGAGTTTATCGGGGTCCATCATTTCATTTCCTGTCTTTCCCAATCATATAATGCAGGATATCAGAGAAAAGGGAATGAAATTTTTATCCTGTTCGGGGAGCCGAATCATAAATCATAATTGGAGTCTCATGACCCGCGCATCCTCGCGACCGCACATTGCAGGATAATATCCCTTGCGTAGGGCAATCTGCCTGAATCCCAGTCGCTGATACAAACTGGCGGCGCCCGTATTGGAGTCACGCACATCCAGCAATACTGATTCTGCACGGTGTTCCCGGGCCAGCTCGATCAGATAGCGCAACAGTTTTCTACCCCACCCCTGCTTCTGCCACGATACCCCGATGCCGAGTGTGAGTACATGGGCTTCATCCGGCCCTGTCATCAGGATACCGTAACCCATCACCGCATCAGTGCCCGCTCGTACCAACACTCTGCAGTGGTAACCTGCCTTGATTGAGTCACTGAAATTGATCTTTGACCATGGGAAGAGAAATATTTCGTGTTCGATTCGGATTACCCGTTCGAGATCACTCAGACGCATTTCACGAATTTCGGCATGACACTGCCCAGGCTTTTTCACCGTTCGCTTTCCTTCAAAGCTACCTTGTTACGGAGATACACGGGAATCGCTTCTTCAGGTGGTTTGCCTTCCCCCCGGCTGAATCGGGCTGCTGCCAGTCGGGCTACTTCAGAGGCGCGCGGGTAACGACCGGGAATGATCTGCTGCAGTTTCCCGGTATAAATATCCGCCAGGGTCGCCTGATGCAAATCGAATCCACTGCCGCATCCTGTCCAGCCCTTTCCGGGAACAGCGGGTGCCGCTTCCGGGCGGCAGAGCAGGGGCGCATGGCAGGGCAGCCAGTCGCTCTCGATTTTTTCGTAGGCGGCAAAATAAATTTCATCCATGCGTGCATCGAGTGCGACCAGTACCCTGGAGGTATCAATCTGTTCCGCCATTGCCTCCAGGGTGATGATCCCGACTACAGGCAAATCATGAGCGAATGCCAGCCCCTGTGCCACCCCGCAGGCAATCCGCAGCCCGGTGAAAGAGCCCGGCCCGGCTCCGAAAGCAATTCCGTCGATCTGCTTCAGAGAGAGGCTGGCTCCGGTCAGCATTGTTTGCAGCATGGGCAGAAGTATTTCCGAATGTTGCTGACCTGCCAGTACTTCCTTGTACAAAACGGTCCCATTCAGCCATAGCGCGAGTGAACAGTATTCGGTAGAGGTGTCAAATGCGACGATGTTCATCGAAATCTTCCGGTTCAAGTGCCTGCTCTGTGAGCGATTGATAAGTTACGCCCGAGGGTGTCAGGCGGGACTGTACCAGTGACCAGCAAGTTACCCGCCAGCCGAGTGCCGGAATCGAGTCCGGTGGCTTGCAATATTTGGCATTTCTTACCAGGGTGACGTGCGGCACAAATTCGCGTGTGTCGTGCGGGATTTCTAAAGCAGAAAGCAGATGCCGCAAATCCTGTACGAGTGCCGTTAATTCTGCGGGTGGATGTTTTGCTCCGGCTGCTATGATTCCGCCTTTCTTCCAGAAATGAACCTGGTCAAGAAGCAGATCGAATGAGGGTTGCCGGATAACCCCGATTGCCTGACGCAGTGCGGTGATGGCGCTGCTGTTTATTTCGCCGATAAATACCAGTGTCAAATGCAGGTTTTCCGGCTGAATACATCTGCCTGCGCTACTGTCGGCAAATTGCCGGGCCAGTCGGTTCAGCTGTTTCCGTGCTGTATCCTGCGGCCATAATGCAATGAATGCCCTGATGGTATGAGCAGTTCCGGGCATTATGCCTGTGTATCGTTTTCGTATGCGATGAGGCAGACCACTTCTGCGGCAATACCTTCTCCGCGGCCAATGAATCCCAATTTCTCAGCAGTTTTGGCCTTGATGTTGATATTGTCCGCAGGCATAGCAAGATCCTCCGCGATATACTCAATCATCAGAGGAATATACGGTGCCATTTTGGGTGCCTGAGCGATGATGGTTGCATCGATATTCACGATATGACAGCCTGCCTGTACCAGCAAACGATGTACCTCACGCACCAGTTTACGACTGTCGATCCCTTGATAGCGTGCATCCGTATCAGAGAAATGTCTTCCGATATCTCCCAGTGCGGCGGCGCCGAGCAGCGCGTCACACAGGGCATGCAACAGTACATCCGCGTCGGAATGGCCCTGCAATCCCTTCTCGAATGGAATGGTTACTCCGCCGATAATGAGGGCGCGCCCGGTTACCAGCGGGTGAATATCGAATCCCTGTCCAATTCTTATTTTATTCATGATGAGGCGATTCACGTGCGTAAACGCGCGATTATCGCATGACCGGTCCGGTTACGGAAATCTGCAGCGGCTTCCCGGGTCTACTGAGAGTGGTCGTGCCGGGATAACAGGTAATCGCGCAATACCACTGCCTGGTTGCAATCTGGATCACGCGCCCCGTATAGTAAGGTCAGCCGTCCTTTTGCAGCTCTGTCCAGCAATTCTTCCACGCCCGAATTGGCTGTCAGTTCATCGCGGTAACGCTGCTGGAACATCGGCCAGTTTTTCGGGTCGTGGTTGAACCATTTGCGCAAGGTAGCAGAGGGGGCGATATCCTTGAGCCACAGATCACAGGCGACTTGTTGCCTGGTCAATCCGCGTGGCCAGAGCCGGTCTACCAGGATGCGGCACCCGTCTGCGGGATCAGCAGGTTCGTAAACTCTTTTGATCAGAATGTCCATAGCAATAAAAAAACCTCGTATGTTCTGAGCATGTTATTAACTATACAATATCCAATATGAGCAATACACCTGTTCTGGAATTATGCGGCGTCAGCAAGGCCTATCCGGGTCGGCAGGTCTTGTCGGGACTGTCGTATGCGCTCGCAGCGGGGGAGTATGTCGCCATCATGGGAGATTCCGGCGTTGGCAAATCGACTTTGCTGAACCTGATTGCCGGTCTGGACAGCCCGGACAGTGGGGAAATCAGAATAAACGGTACAGCCCTGCCGACTGCTGACGATCATGCAGCAACGGTTCTGCGGCGCCGGCATCTGGGATTCATTTTTCAGGCATTTCATATATTGCCGCATCTGACTTTGCTGCAAAACGTCTCCCTGCCATTATTGCTGAATGATCTCCCGACCGATCGTGCTGCGGCCATGCTAACGGCGGTCGGCCTGCAGGGGCGAGAACAGGATTTTCCCTATCGGCTCTCCGGTGGTGAATTACAACGCGTGGCCATTGCGCGTGCACTGGTACACCGCCCCCGCCTGATTCTGGCAGATGAACCTACTGGTAATCTCGATCAGGATACCGCCCGGGAGATACTGCATCTGATTCGTGTCGAAATTGAAGCCAATGGTGCCGCCGGTATCATTGTCACGCATTCGCGGACGGCTGCTGCGACAGCAGACAAAATTCTGGTGCTGGACAGACATGGCCTGACCACAACCATGCCGGAAAATTCGGAATGAATTTCGGTCCGTTACCGTACTGGCTGCTGCTGGGCGAATGGGGCAAGCATCGCCTGCAGTTTATGGTGGCCGTGCTGGCCATTATGCTTGGGGTGGCGCTGGGATTTTCCATTCACCTGATCAATACTGCTGCCGTCAGTGAATTTTCTGCTGCCACCCGAAGCCTGTCCGGCACTTCCGATCTGACGGTGCGGGCGGTACGGTCCACGTTCGATGAATCTTTGTACCCTGTGCTGATGCAGTATGAGGGGGTGGCGCAGGCCAGTCCGGTCCTGGAGATTACTGCAGGGGTGCCGGCCATGGCGAAAACGATGCATAACCCCGTTCTGAAAATCATCGGATTGGATGCTTTTCGCGCAGCAGCCGTTACGCCGGATTTGCTGGGTATTCCAGCGGAGGGCAGGCCGTTCGATATACTGGCTGATGATGCCGTTTTTCTGTCCCCTGCAGCGATGGAATGGCTGTCGGTACAGCAGGGAGATTCCGTGCAGGTGAGTATAGGAGCAAAAACAGTCACATTGCGTGTGGCCGGTGGGCTGGCCCGGGCGCATGCCGGCCAGCGTATCGCAGTGATGGATATTGGCGCGGCGCAGTGGCATTTTGATCATATCGGTCTGTTATCACGCATCGATCTAAAGTTGCAGCAGGGCGTTAACCATACTGCATTCAGGAAAATGCTGAGTGAAACTCTGGGAGCTTCCTGGCTGCTGGTGGAAAGCAAGGATCAAGATGCGCGTGTTCACAATATGTCACGGGCCTACCGGGTCAATCTGAATATTCTGGCGCTGGTTGCGTTGTTTACCGGGGTTTTTCTCATATTCTCCGGTCAGGTGCTGGCTGTTATCCGACGGCGGTCGCAATTTGCTCTGTTGCGCGTACTCGGTATGACGCGTGGCCAGGTGCTTCGTCAGCTGTTGCTGGAAAGCGGATTACTGGGCATGCTGGGATCCTTATCAGGATTGATTCTGGGGTATCTGCTGGCGGCCATAGCGTTGCATTTTCATGGTGCGGATCTGGGTGCGGGTTTTTTTCCGGGAGTGGAACCTGCATTGTATTTTGATCCATGGGCGGCATTGTTTTATTTCATACTGGGTACAGGCGTGACTGTCCTGGGCAGCCTGGTACCTGCATGGGAGGCGGCGCATACACATCCGGCTCCGGCTCTCAAATCCGGCAGTGAATATACTGTACTGACCGCATTGCGTGCTCCCCGCCTGGCGGGCGCATGCCTGTTCGCAGGTATAATCTTTGCGGGATTGCCGCCAGTATTTGATCTGCCAGTGTTCGGCTACCTTGCCATTATTTTGTTGCTCATCGGCAGCATGGCTGCGCTTCCCTATCTGTCCGGACTATTTTTTTCTACTTTATCACGTGTCACCGGTAAACTGAGGCAGGGTACCCTGCGTATCCTGGTGTTGGCCCGGTTATCGAATATCTCTGGTCTTGCTGCTATTGCACTGGGCGGGGTGCTGGTCAGCTTCAGTCTGATGGTGGCGATGGCGATCATGGTGGCAAGCTTTCGTTTGTCAGTAGATGACTGGTTAACCCAGGTCTTGCCGGCCGATCTCTATCTTCATTCCACTGTGCATCAAGATATGCGGGGATTTACGCCGGATGAACAGCGCGCTATCGCTGCTCATCCCGATATCGGACATATTGATTTCATGCGCTCGACACAGATTATGCTCGACCCTGTCAGGCCGGCTGTTACTCTGATTGCACGCCCGATTGATCCTGATATGCCTGAGCGTATGATGCCGATGGCACAAGATGATACGTTGCCGCTCCGGGAAATTCCTGCAGATGCGATTCCAATCTGGGTGTCGGAAGCGATGGTTGATTTATATGATTTCCATGTAGGAAAACAGGTGATGCTACCGTTTTCCGATCCGGCGCAATCGTTTGTCGTGGCTGGGATATGGCGGGATTACGGGCGTCAGTTCGGTGCCATTCAGATACAATTGTCCGATTATCGTCAACTGACTGGTGATGATCATATCAGTGATGCAGCAGTATGGATAAAACCGGGGACAGCTGTCGAAGCGACGGTATCAGCACTGAAGAGTCTACCGTTTGGAGAAATGCTGGAAATTATGAAATCTGACCAGATCCGCGAAGTTGTGCTAACGTTGTTCGATCGCAGCTTTGCTGTGACTTACCTGCTGGAGCTGGTTGCAGTGGGAGTGGGATTGCTGGGAATTGCAGCCAGTTTCTCCGCACAAACACTGATCAGAATTAAAGAATTCGGTATGTTGCGTCATATCGGTTTCACCAGACAGCTGATTTACCGCATGCTGATGCTGGAAGGAGGATTGCTGGCTGGATTTGGTATTGCAGGCGGATTCGTGCTGGGTATGGGTATCAGCCTGATACTCATTTTTGTTGTCAATCCACAATCATTTCATTGGACGATGGAGCTGTATATGCCTGGCGCATGGCTGACGCTGATGGGGCTGGCGATGTTGGGAGCCGCGATACTGACGGTGCTTGCAGCCAGCCGCCATGCCGTATCCGGTAACGTCGTCCGGATGGTCAGGGAGGACTGGTGATACGTTACATTTGTGTGTTGCTGGGGTGGTTAATCCTCCAAGGGGCGGTATTTTCCGCTGCTCCGTCACTGGTGTCCGTCGTGCCGGGCAAGATACCTGAGTTTCCGGAGGACTTCGGCGCACACCCGGATTTTCGTATCGAATGGTGGTATGTTACCGGCTGGCTGGAGACACCAGCGGGGGATCCGCTGGGGTTCCAGATCACGTTCTTTCGTACTGCAACACGTGTTGACACGGATAACCCCAGCCGCTTTACTCCCGGGCAACTGATCATTGCGCATGCCGCCCTGTCCGACCCGGTGATCGGGAGGGTGCAGTACGATCAGAGAGTCGCCCGCGAGGGATTCGATCTGGCTTATGCCCGAACGGGTAATACTGATGTCAGACTGGATGACTGGAAATTTTTCCGCGACACTGACGGACAGTATCAGGCTGATCTCAAAGCAAAGAATTTCACTCTGCAATTATCGCTGATACCCACACAGGCTCCGCTGTTACAGGGCGAAAACGGTTTTTTTCGCAAAGCTCTTGGGCCGGATCAGGCCAGTTATTACTACAGCAAGCCTCATTTAGAAGTAACCGGTACCATTAGTCGTAATGGAAATATGATGGCAGTTACCGGTACAGCCTGGCTCGATCATGAATGGCTGAACGAGCTGCTCGATCCTGATGCAGCCGGATGGGATTGGATAGGAGCCAGCCTCAATGATGGTTCCGCTTTGATGGTTTTGCAGATACGCAGAAAAGGCGGCGGGAAAATCTGGGCACATGCAGTATTGCGCGACGCTTCCGGCCAAATGAGTATTTTTACTCCTGACCTGGTGAGTTTTCACCCGGTGCGCACTTGGCGCTCGCCGCATACCCGAGCCGTTTACCCGGTCGCTATGCTGATCAAAACCGGTGAGATCGAGTGGCAGATTACACCGCTGATGGATGATCAGGAGCTCGATGCCCGTGCTTCTGCCCGTCAGATTTACTGGGAAGGAGCAATCATGCTTACCCGTGATGGCAAGCCTGCCGGCTGCGGTTATATGGAACTGACCGGCTACGTGCAGCACCCGTCACCAAGAGGTAGTGAAGGTGGGGGGCGACAATGAAATTCATACCCCATTATTTTTATATATAACTTGAGCTCGGGGTAAGAAAAGCGGGGGTGAGCGTCAGCCTTTATACGTAAGATTGTGTTTTCCGATATCAATTAATCGTATTCAAAAGAAGCTCATGGGCAATTTAATCGACCTTTTTTGCCTGATAGATGATTTTTGCTGCCAGTTCGAGCGTTTCTACCTGATCTATCCGTCTGCGGCTCACCGCCTGATGATCGGCAGCTCATGTCCGACCTTTGCCAGGGACTGTTCGGTCAGGTGTTTGCCGATAAGGTTACCTCGCCCACTGGCTCACTGAAATACGGGTTCAACAAGACCTTTAACTCATCACTTCTCTCAAGAAAAATATGAAGTGAATCCCCCCGGGGAATGAACTG
>JBIQJX010000068.1:5638-9292 GCA_044507105.1 Nitrosomonas sp. | reverse complement strand
GCATTCCCGTTGAAAGCAGGGATGTCAAAATCTTCTATTATGGTTTGCGAAAACACAAAATTCACCGGCAAAAAAACGGTAAAAGCAGTTATCAGAAACTTTCTGAAAAGAAACATTTAATTATCCTCCCGTCAGTAGTAAATGTGCGATGCCTTGCATGTCTATGCAGGGATTATCAGACTTGGGGTCCAAAATCTCCATCAGAACACCTTCTTTCCATACCATCAACCCTGAGCAGTCCATTATGGCGCAAAGAGCGCGATCCTTGCAAAGGAAGGAGAACAATGCGTGGTAACGCACAGACTTGTACCGGGCCTTATATTCAATATCACTTTCTCATTCATCATATAAAAAGGAAAAAGTCTTATGGATACAACTTCTATTTGGCGTGAGGAAGGAAGCCAGGCAAATTTTCCCAGTCTCCAGGAAAAAGTTACGAGTGATGTGGTCATCATTGGTGGCGGAATTACCGGTGTTACCCTCGCCCTTAATCTTGCTGAGCACGGCAAATCAGTAGTGCTTTTGGAAGCAAGTGACATCGGCTCAGGAAGTACAGGCAATTCAACCGGTAATCTGTATGAAACCGTTAGCCAAGGTATTCATACTATTGCTGACCGATGGGATAATGAGGTTGCCCGCGCAGTGACTGTTAGCCGTCGCCAGGCTCTGGAACAGATCGAACGTCACATCCAGAAATACAATATCGAGTGCAGTTTCCGCCGCTGTCCTGTTTATCGTTATGCCACCTCTGATAACGCAGCAAAATTTCTCGACAAAGAATATCAAGCGTCACAAAAAATTAAATTACCGGTACGTCAGGAAGAAAAACTCCCGTTCCCCTTCCCGCACCTGTGTGGCCCGGTAATAGTCTTGGAAAATCAGGCACAATTTAATCCTTTTACCTACGTAAATGCGCTGGCCCGTGTCGCAACCGATAAAGGGTGCCGTATTTTCGAGAATTCTCGCGTGATTAAAGTCGATACAGATAAACGTACAGTGCATACAGAAAAAGGCGAAGTCAATGCCCGGGAAATCGTACTGGCTACCCATTCCCCTGCAGGCTTTCATCTGGTGCAGGCAGAAATGGTAGTGAATCGCGAATACGGAATTGCGGCGCGTATCGAGAAGGGAGCATTTCCGCCTGGTATCTTCTGGGGGAAAGGCAGCGAGCGTATTTCGGTTCGCAATCTGGAAGTGGGCAACGATGTCTTTCTCATCTGTGTCGGAGGGGAGCACAAGACGGGCCAAGAAGATGCTCTCGCCTATCTTGATCGTCTCAAGGCCACTGCACGCCTATATGTGAACGGAAACAGGATCGCATTCCGCTGGTCAGCCCAAAACTATAGAGCCGCGGATTATTTGCCCTATATCGGCAGAGATGCAAGCGATTGTTTCATTGCCACCGGGTTTCAGACAGATGGCCTGGTTTATGGAAGTCTCGCTGCCTCTATCATTGCAGACGACATTACCGGACGCAGCAATGATTTCGCGTCGCTTTACAAAGCAAACCGATTTTCTCCCATTAAAGGAGCAAAAGGCATTGCTGAAGAAACAAAAGGCGTGGTGACTTCTCTAGTCAAGGATTACCTGGTGGGGCAAGAGACAGTGCCCTTATCACAGCTTATGCCTGACACAGCAGCAATGGTGGAATTTGAAAATGAGATATTCGCAGTTTATCGGGATAGGAATGGCAAATTGTATGTGGTATCGCCAGTTTGCACTCACATGAAATGTAAAGTTCGCTGGAATAGCGTCGAATCAAGCTGGGATTGCCCTTGCCATGGCAGCCGTTTTGCGCCGGATGGAACCGTTATTGAAGGCCCGGCCAAAGCACCGCTGCAACGCAAATTCCTGCATGGCAGCAAATAAACCAGAGAGAGGGTTTCCTCACGGAAAATTTCCTTAAAATCTGTAATCAGGAGTAAGAAGCTGTCCTCTTGGAACAGGCCTGTCTCTTTTTATTTGCCGCCCAGCGCTGTAGCGCATGCTGCCCCGCAAAACTTGAAAAGAGATCATACGGTTCTGTCCTGAGCAAACTGTTGCAGGATTTCGGAGGAAATAATATTTTTTCCACTTACCTTATCCCCTTCCAGAACCGTATGTCCCACATTTCTCACCTATACAAGCCATCACGGAAATGCCGGTACCTTTGGTTCCGTCATTTCAACTTCCACTTCTGGAATATGCTGTCTTACACGTGATTCGATCTCGTCAACTCTGCTCGCCGGTACATCAGCCAGAATCAGGATATGGCCATCTTCAATAGCTTCTTCGAATTCTTTAATTCGCCTGTTATTTACACTTACTCCCACCATCCCGCTCACCCATGCGCCAACACCTGCACCGGCCAAGGCGCCAGCAAGTACCAGACCGCCTGCAATTACTGTCGAAGCAGGAGGCAGCACTACGGCGACCAGTCCTGCCAGCGCACCTGTCGATCCACCCAGCGCCAGACCCTGCTGTACTGCCGGAACAAAATCACTTTTCTGTAGCAAATTGGCTTCCGGGAGTTCTTCAAGCGGGGTCCCGCGTTTAGCAATGACATGAATATGTTTCTCGTCGATCCGTGACAGCAGCAGCTCGTCAACGACTCGCCGGGTTACTTCGATAGTTGGAACAAGAAAATAGATCCGTCGCATGATAACCTCCATAAGATTTAGGTTAATCACTCCATTAGTATGAATAAACAAATTATCCCTACTTGCAGTAATGATAATAGCCTCTTTTTATGAAAGCAACGCAAATATTGCTCTGCACTGATGATTCATCATAATCCAGCTTGAATCACTAAATTCAATTTTTTACAGCGGGCCAGAAACCAATATGGCATTCCTGAAAATCGTTGTTGATCACTCATCAGCTGCTGCGGGCTGAGGAATCTGCATCCAACTGCGGTTTCACCGCTCAAACCAGTTTTAAATTTTTCAGCCGCAATGAATTGGTGATGACCGATACTGAGCTAAAGCTCATTGCCAGGGCGGCAATCATGGGAGACAGCAGAATCCCGAAAGACGGATACAGAAGCCCGGCTGCCACCGGAATTCCCAATACATTGTATGCCAGCGCAAAAAACAGATTCTCCCGGATATTTTTCATAACTTTAAGACTGAGTACTTGTGCTCTGGCGATGCCGTTCAGATCTCCTTTTATCAAAGTGATGCTCGCACTTTCGATGGCTACGTCGGTTCCCGTTCCCATTGCTATTCCGATGTCTGCCTGAGCCAGTGCAGGTGCGTCGTTGATACCATCCCCTGCCATTGCAACTTTTCTGCCTGCTGCCTGCAATTGTTTTATTTCATTCAGTTTGTCTTCCGGCAGCATCCGGGCTTTGAATCCATCCAGGTGCAGTGCATCACTTACTGCTTTGGCTGTATTTTCATTATCCCCCGTCAGCATGATTACCTGTAATCCCGCTTCGTGAAGCTTTCTGACAGCTTCTCTGCTGGTGGCTTTGATTCGGTCGAAAATCACGACATAGCCAATTACCTCCTCCCCTTCTGCCAAATAAGAAACTGTCTTGCCCGATTGCTGTATCGCCTGAATCTGCTGCCGCAATTTCTCTGAAATGACGGCCCCCACTTGCTCCATCAGCTTTTCATTCCCGAGAGCGATCATGGAATTCAATAGTTTCCCGGTTACACCTTTGCCGGTCAC
>JBIQJX010000068.1:0-5538 GCA_044507105.1 Nitrosomonas sp. | reverse complement strand
TCCAATGATTCAGCATTTTTAATCAGTACGCCCGATTGCGCACCTTTACCGACTCCTACCATGACAGACATCGGGGTAGCCAGGCCCAACGCACACGGGCAGGCGATGATCAGCACGGCAAGCGCATTGACAAACGCGAAAACATAGCGGGGTTCAGGACCGAAAACTGCCCAGACGATACCGGTAATGACGGCGATACCGATTACGATCGGGACAAAATAACCCGATATTTTGTCCGCCAGTCTCTGTATCGGTGCTTTGGAGCGGCTGGCAGTATTCACCATATGTATGATTTGCGACAGCAGCGTTTCAGCACCCACCTTTTCAGCACGCATGACGAAAGTCCTGTTTCCATTGATTGTTGCGGAACTGACCTTATCACCCGGTTTTTTACTGACGGGGATGGGTTCTCCAGTAATCATGGATTCATCGACAGCACTTTCCCCTTCAATTATTTCACCATCCACGGGAATCTTTTCCCCCGGTTTTACCCGTAATATGTCATCTTTCTGAATTGCGTCGATACTGACGAGATGTTCTTTCCCGTCTACGATTTTAGTAGCATTACTGGGTGCGAGCTTCAGCAGTTCTCTGATCGCACTGTTGGTTTTTCCGTGCGCACGAGCTTCCAGCAATTGTCCCAGCAATACCAGTGTCAGGATGACCGTTGCGGCTTCAAAATAGACGTGCACCGTACCGTGCATTTTAAACTGCTCGGGAAAAACATCCGGGAAGAGCAAACCGATCACGCTGAAAACCCATGCAGCACCGGCACCGATTCCGATCAGTGTAAACATATTGAAATGGCGCGATTTGAAAGAATGCCAAGCCCGTTCAAAAAACATCCAGGTAGCATAAAATACGACGGGAAGGGATAAAAAGAACTGAACCCAGTTCCACTGTTTCAGACTGAGCAGTTCATACAACGGATTCCCCGGAATCATCTCCGACATAGCGATGATAAAAACAGGGAACGTAAACAAAACTGCGATCTTAAATTTAAACAATAGACTCTTGTAAGTATTGTCATCCTCCGCGTCTGCCTGCAGCGGAACCAGATCCATTCCACAGACGGGACACGCACCCGGTCCGTCATTGATAATCTCAGGATGCATCGGACACGTGAATTGAGTAACCTGCTTCAATGTCAGTTGCTCTACCAGGCTCATTCCACAAACCGGGCAATTACCCGGTGCATCATAGGTTTTATCTCCTTCACACTGCATCGGACAATAATATATCCCGTTGCCACCTCGACTGATATCCCCTTCCGCAGCAGGTACTTTATGACTGCTATGCCCGTGATGAGCCATATTTTCTCCTCATACTGAAATCGAAGTTATCTTTCCTCACAACTCGGAAAATGCAGGATCGCGCCTTATCAGCGGCTCCTGTCTGTGTGTGCCAGCGTACAGACTCCTTTTCCCCCCTTATATAGTATTCAAATACGGTAAATGAATTTATTTATATACGTTTATCGCTTGGATCTTGCAAGAAATATCATCTGCAAGAATACATATAAATACTTATGCTGGAGGTAGATATGAATTACGAAGATCGTGATACGTATGGTATTTACAAGAATAACAATGGCCAGGGGCCCGGTCCCCGGTTAATGGGAGCCGATACGCTGATTGGGAATGAAGTCTATAACCAGGCAGAAGAAGACCTTGGTGAAATCAAAGAAATTATGCTCGATACCACTGACGGAACTGTCCGTTACGCAGTGCTGTCTTTCGGCGGTGTATTGGGAATAGGAGATAAACTTTTTGCCATTCCCTGGAAAGCGTTGACACTCGATACAGAAAATAAACGCTTCATCCTCAATGTGGATAAGGATCGTCTGGAGACGGCACCTGGATTCGATAAAGATAATTGGCCCAATATGGCAGACCAAACTTGGGAAAGCAATATTCATTCTTACTATGGCGTCAGGCTGTAAAGCCTGGTCCAAGGATCCGACTGCATGAGAGGTAACAAATCCAAATGAGACAAGGAAAGAATATGAACGCTTCAAATACAGTATCTAACACTGTTAATAAAGCTACCAACAAAATTTCAAAAATTGCTGATGAGGCTGCTGAAGAATTCAGTGAAAAAAAAGATCAGCTGAAAAAAACAGAAGAACAATTAGTGCAAAAATGCATTGACTATACCAGGGAAAATCCACTTACATCCGTTGGTATTGCCTTGGGAGTAGGATTCGTGCTGAGCAGATTGTTCAATGATAACTATCGTTAAACCGTATATTCTAAATAAGGTGTCGCACATTCCTTGTAATGTGCGACACGGAAAATAAACAGGTGAGTAATATGAATAACACTATAGATAAAGTATCCGATATTGCCCATGAAGCGGTGGATAAAGCCACTAATACTGCTAATCAGGTAGCCGACAAATTTAGCGAGAAAGGCGAAGAATTAATGAATACTGAAGAACGTCTGAGAAAAGAATATTCTAATTATATTCGTGAGAATCCGGGAAAATCTCTGCTGATTGCCGCAGGAGCGGGCTTCATACTGAGCAGACTGCTGGGGGGCAGATAAATTATCCCAATCCATGAATGCCTGAATATATGACTGCATACCATGTGGTCATATATTCTCAATCATTCCGGTCTGTCTGTTCGCTCCTAAGGCATCATCAGATCGCATGCATAACCGCACCATTCTTATTAGGTGAGCACTGAAATGGCGGATTCAGAAATTAAAGTCCATAATAATTCTGATGATACTCGCGACAATAGTTTTCTGGACGAGCTCAGATCATTATGGAAGGAATTACGCGTACTGGGGCATGACTACTTACAGCTTGCTGCACTGGAAACACAGCTGGCAAGCAAAAGTTTAGTCGTTATGATCATAGCGGGTTTGATGATTGGTATCCTGCTGAGTTTTTCCTGGATCGGTCTGGTTATTGCCATTGTATTAATACTGGCGGAGTATGGGGTTGTAGAGAACAGCATCACACAAACATTCATTGCTATCTCGCTGAATCTGTTGGCAGCTATGATTCTTTGGGGCATCATTTGTGGCAAGAGCCGCTATCTGCGGTTTCCGGCAACGCTGCGCAGCCTCGGAACGACAGAACAATCGGACCATTCCTATACCACCGGGGAAAAATGATGTCTTATTCCATTACAAAGCAGAATAAACCTGAATCGTCTTCCCTCATCGCTCAAATCCGGCAGACTGAATATCAGTTATTACACCACCAGAAAATGGTGAATTATCATTCAACCAGACTGCTTAAAAAAATGCGTCGCCAGATGACAACTCCATCGAGTTTATGGATGGCAGGAGGTACCGGATTTATGCTGGGTGAACTGACCCGGAACAGGAGGCCCTCTAATAGCGAGACCGACAAAAAAAAAGCAGCAGGTTCTAAGAAAGCCTTTTTCCCGTGGATCTTAACCACAATTATGAACCTGGTCAGTCCGCACGATATACTGAATATGATACTGAATGCCGGTAACAGAAAATAATTATTGAGATAAAGATCTCTATAGCTAATTTTTATTTCCATAGAATTTAATAACGGGCCACGGCCCGATTTTTCTGTCATCCTTCTGCCAACTTACACAGGATACAAAAAGGTGGATCCTGATATATTTGATGTCATTATTCATCTTGTCACTGCTTTGATCACCGGTGGTGTCATCGGTCTTGAAAGAAGTTTTCACGGCCGCCCTGCTGGAACCCGCACGCATGCTATTGTATGTATGGCGTCAAGTATGCTGATGCTCGTTACGCTCTATCAGTGGGAATGGTTGCCACAAATATATATCGAAAACGTACGCACGGATCCAACCCGGCTAGCACAGGGGATCCTGACGGGAATAGGTTTTCTGGGAGCCGGTGTAATTTTTAAAGAAGGCCCTACTGTCCGTGGATTAACTACTGCTGCATCGATATGGATTACCTCCGGCATAGGAATTCTCATCGGGATCGGTTTTTATCTCCCTGCTATTCTGGCGGCGATACTGACATTATGTGTATTGACGCTGTTCCGCTGGCTTGAAGAGATATTACCTTCTCATTATTTTGCTCATTTCACAGTCAAGTTTCATCAAGATAAAATATTACCAGAGTACGAACTGATCAGTTTTCTGCGCAGCAGCGGCTTTACGGCGGCAAACATGAGCTATCGTTTATCGGATGATAATCTGACTTTCGAATATAAAATGATTATTCGAACTTCAAATCAGAAAAATCTGGCAAAGCTGGCAGTCGATCTGCGTACTCGGGCAGGAATGGTCTCTTTTCATATTTCTCCCAGTAGCGACTGATTGTTTTCATTCCAAGAAGATTCGAACAGATTCTTAGCCTTATTAGTCAGAAAGGAAAACTAGATTCACTGAAATGCGAAGATAAGCCAGAGAGGATAGTTGTGGAAACAGGAACCTTCTGCAAAAAACTCCAGGAAACCAATTATGTGAAAACCGATATAACTGATTCCTGGATTTTCAAAGGTGACGCAGCGACAATATTATTTAAGTCATTAGCGCTATCAAAATGATAATTGGAATTGGAACACCCAACAGCCATAAAAGTATTGAACGCATAATTTTTCTCCTGATAAAATTGAGGTTATAGGTATTTACATTTATACGGCATCACGCTGACGCCCACCCCATACTGCCGCAATGCTGGCAACAAAGGCGCTGGAGAGCAAGGAAATAAAAAGCCATAATGCTGTGTATGAAGAAGCCTTACGTGCTTCATCAGCAGCTTCTTTTGCAGCTTGTTCAGCTTCTGCAAGCTCCGATTGAATGCGCGCGAATGTAACTTCCACCCGTTTTTGTGCCTGCTCCTGAGTCAGGTCGGTATTTTGAGCGATGATCTTACTGACATAGCGAAGATCTTCCGATCTGAAACTCCCTGATTGAATAGCATTTACAAAAATACGAGCAACTTCAGGCCCGACCTGATCGGATTTGCCTTCTTTATTAGATGCATCCGCATTATCGGCCTTTTTACTGCCAGCAGCTTTATCACCAGCCCCCGTATCAGCAGTTTCTGTATTTGAAACTTTTCTAAACAAAGAATCGACGAAATAATCGATTGACATATCTTCACCACTGATAGACTCAGTAAGTTTAGTACTCGCTGCAGCCGCTCCCGCTACTGCAGAAGTTGTTGCAGCAGCTGTTACAGTCGCACCAGCCTGAATTGCGCCTCCAATCATCGATCCAATTACCGCAGTCCACAATGCCGCAGTCACGAGTGAAGCAACCGCCCAGCTCAGAAAACCATGTGCTGTATCTCTGAAGAAAACCTCATCCTCCATCACTTCAGGCCATTTCACTCTAAGTCTGCCGGTAAGATAACCGCCCAGTCCCGCAGCGATAATTGAAGATACAAGAACCCAGATAATCGTATACCAGCCGATCGCTGTAGCACTGGCGCCGCTGTCGGCCCAAGGTGATATAACGGAGAGACCCAGTCCTGATCCCAATACCAGCAAAATCAGTGATAACGCGGCTGTTGCTGCAGAGCCTGAAAAAATCGCGCTCCATGACACCGCGCTTCCATTGTT
>JBIQJX010000067.1:3952-9396 GCA_044507105.1 Nitrosomonas sp. | reverse complement strand
TAGTTTTAGCATAAGAAACGAATTTAAGACAGCATGCTACGTTAGCATCAGGCAGGAAGAAATTGTGAAGGTTTAAAGTCAGCGCAGATTGCGAAGAAGGTATGGCTAATGAGTGTTTGTTTTTATAAGCTTTATAACGATCACCGTCTTTAGACGGTGATTTTGGCCTTGAATGCGCTAAATGCATTAACTCACTCGTGTTCAGCCCGGTGCAGAAAAAAGTTTGAAAGTTATTTATTTTGCACCTAAGCTACGCCACTTCCCTGTTTTTGAATAAGGAACAGAACAGTTTAGTTACAATTTTCTTTCCTACTTACTTTATCAGTAAGTACCAATAAAAAACCGCCCTGAAAGGGCGGTCAGGGTTTTTGAGTCATATTGTCATTTCTCGCTTCTTTCATCTACTTTGTCCGGCATGGAATCACGTTCCATCATCAAGCTCGGTGGATATTGACCTGGTTTTGGATCCATACAGGCAGTAAGAGAAGTAGTTGCTACCATTACAGCGGCCAGGATAAGTAAGAGTTTCATTTTTACAGTCTCCTATAAGAAAAACAACATTAACGACATAGTTCTTCTAACTGTGACTACTTGCCTCCCTTTTCAGAAAGACTCTATTTTAATACCAAGAATAAAATTCTTTGTCAAGAATATTCTTTGTCATTTATTATCCGATATTGCTTCCCAGCCAACCATACGGACTCACAATTTCTCATAATATCAAAGCGATATCCTGCGTCTTATTTATCTACGATCAGAAACTGGAATAAAAGCAATCCATGCAGATTTTGCAAATACGATTCAAAAATTTGAATTCTTTGATCGACGAATGGGAGATCGATTTCACTCATTCTGCTTTCATATCGGATGGAATTTTCTCAATTACCGGCCCGACTGGCGCCGGCAAAACGACAATCCTCGATGCAATCTGCCTCGCACTGTATGGACGTACGCCCCGTCTCAGCAGAATTACCAAAAGTGATAATGAAATCATGTCTCGGCAAACCGGCGAATGTTATGCAGAAGTAACCTTTGCAACTCAGGCCGGTCACTATCGCTGTCACTGGAGTCAGCATCGGGCGCGCAGGAAGCCAGAGGGTGAGCTGCAAGTGCCCAGACACGAAATTGTCGAAGTCGAATCGGGAAAGATTTTAGAAACACGACTGTTGGAGGTTGGCAAGCAGATCGAAGCCGTAACCGGCATGGATTTTGCTCGCTTTACCCGCACTATGCTGCTTGCCCAGGGAGAATTTGCGGTATTCCTGCAGGCAACACCTGATGAACGCGCCCCGCTTCTGGAGCAGATAACCGGTACGGAAATATACAGCCGGATATCTATACGTGTCCATGAGTGCCGTATGATGGCGCGTAGAGAATTCGACCGGCTGTCAGCTGAATTTACCGACATGCACGTGCTGAGTGAAACTGATGAACAGCAATATCATGTCGATCTGGCACAAAAAAATCAGCAGAATACAGAGCTGAATCAGCAAATTTCCCGGGAACGGCAAACTATCCTATGGCTGGAAAATATCGCCCGACTCAAATCAGAATTGAAGCTGATATCAGCCCAGCAGCAAGACTGGCAGATCCGGAGGGAAGCATTCACGCCGGAGTATGAAAAGCTTGGAGTGGCCGAACGAGCCCTCGAACTGACGGGTGAATATTCCGGACTGCTGTCGATTCGACACGAACAGGAGGTGGATCAAAACAATCTTGCAATCTGTTCAGAGGCGCTGCCAAAACTTGAACAGGCAGTCAGGCGCGCCGAAGCAACGATGAAATCTGTTGTTGGGCAGTTCGAACACAGGCGAACAGAACAGCAGGCCGCCCTCCCGCTCATCCGCAGCGTACGAGAACTGGACATCAAAATCCGGGAAAAAAATATACCCCTCAAAGCGGCCGACAGTACTATCACTGAGCACGAGAAAGCACTCGAAACACTCTGTAACCGACACAGAGAAGATCACACCCGGCTGAGTGATATGCGTAAAGCTTTGGAAAAACTGCTGCTGCAACTCGATACCACCAAAGCAGATGGAACACTAGTTGAGTCCCTGGCAGGTATCCGGGAACAACTCAATACCCTCAAGAATCTCCGTTTACAATACAACGCCAGACTCGCTGCAATCAAAACAGCCGAAAGCCAGATAGCTGGAATCACCCGGGCAGAGCAGGAACAAGCTGAAAAATTGGAGAATCTGAAACACAATCTTGTACGCAGCCAGAATAAACTGGCACAAAAACAGGCTGAGTGCAGGTGTCTGCTCGAAAAGCGGAGTCAGTCAGACTGGCGGCACGATATATCGACCTTATCAGAACAGAAATCTATGGTGGATCGGGCAGTCGAAGCTGCCCGGGCACTGAAGGAATCAAAACGGTTATCTGATGAGATGGCCGGGCGTTTCGCCACGCTGCAGGCTGAAAAATCAGCGCTTGCAATACAGCTCAAAACACAGGAAGAAATGCTTGCTTCTCTTGAACGCGAAGCCGATCTGCTTGAAACACAAGGTATATTACTTAGAAAAATCAGCAGCTATGAAGAGGTGCGACAGCAATTACAGGATGGCGAGCCCTGTCCGCTGTGCGGTGCTTTGCAGCATCCTTTTGCCACAGGCAATACGCCGATTCCGGACGAAGTCACCTCCGCACTGAATCAGGTCAGGGGAACTCTCAAGAGCAAAATCAAAACTGTCTCCAGTCTGAAAATCAGGCAAGCTGAGATCGATAAAGATATCGAACAGATCATCCTGATACAACAGGAAAATCATGAAAAAATCCAAGCTGATGAAACGTCGATCGGCCAGTATGGCACTCTGCTGCTGCCTGCTGTAACCGTCTCTGATTTGCCTGTACAACTGCCACGATTACAGCAGGAAACAACTGAAAAACTGGCTCACATGAGCCGTGTCCTGCAAGCTGCCGAAACACTGGATACCGAAATCATCGCACTGCGTGACTCACTGGAAAAAATCAGAGAATCAGTAATACTGGCTGAACGTGATAGACAGCATACCCTGCATAAAAAAGAATCTGTTACTCAACTGCTTAAACACTTCAGCCGAGAAGCAGAAATACTTTCAGAACAACAACAAGTGATACTGCAAAAATTGCAGGAGGACATTCCGCTATCCCGAACGGAAGAACCGTCCTTCGATCACCCGGAACAGATTGAAATGCAATTAGCTGCCCGGCGGGACTTATGGATACAACGGCAGAATGAAAAATCGACCTTCGAGCAGAAAATTGATGCCTTGACAATACAGCTACATCATCAGACAACACAGATCCGGAAATATGAAGAGGAACTCAGGCAACAACGAGAGCAGCGCCACAGGCTGCAGCAAGAGCACGATGACTTATCTCTAAGGCGTCATCAGTTATTAGGCAGCAAACAACCTGATGAAGAAGAGCACCGACTTGCCACCGCTGTGGAAACGGTACAAAAACAGATGGAACTTGCACGTCAGGAGCGGGATACAGCGGATCAGGCATATGGCAGAGTAAAAAACAGAATGGAAGATCTAATAAAAAGTATGTCAGCCCGGACCCGTCAGTTGAAAATCATGGAAACTACTTTTACGGCCAGACTCAGCCATTTCGGATTCGTAAATGAAGCCGCGTTCAAAGCCGCTTGCCTGCCGGAAGATGAGCGCAAAACTCTAGCGCAGCAGCTGCAGAAACTCGCTGATGAAAGAACCGGCCTGGATATAAAAGAAAAAGACACAATAACGGCTCTGGAAACCGAGCAGCTGAAACGAATGACAGATTGCAGCCGGGACAGCCATGATCAAGCGCTGGCACACCTGATCGCCCGTCAGCAGATGCTTCAGCAGGAAATTGGCGGTATTCACCAAAAACTCAAAGACAATGAGAATTTGAAACAAAAGCTGCAGGAAAAGATTAAATCGATCGATGCACAAAGACGGGAATGTACACGCTGGGAAATGTTGCACGGGCTGATCGGTTCAGCCGATGGCAAAAAATATCGTAACTTTGCCCAGGGCCTGACTTTCGAGATAATGATCAGACACGCCAACCGGCAGTTGCGAAAAATGTCCGACCGCTATCTGCTGATCCGGGATACAACCCGGCCACTGGAACTCAACGTAATTGATAATTATCAGGCAGGAGAAATCCGTTCTACAAAAAATCTCTCGGGAGGAGAAAGTTTTATTGTCAGTTTATCTCTGGCACTCGGTCTTTCCCGAATGGTCAGTAAAAATATCCGGGTCGATTCTCTCTTTCTGGATGAGGGTTTTGGAACGCTGGATGAAGAGACACTGGACACTGCGCTGGAAACCCTCGCAAATCTGCGGCAGGAAGGTAAGCTGATTGGAATCATTTCACATGTTCCGGCACTCCAGGAACGTATCAGCACCAGGATTCAGATCATCCCCCAATCCAGCGGAAGAAGTGTATTATCCGGCGCCGGCTGCAGAAATCTGAAATAGTCCTGAAATTTCAATCGGAACATGTATTCCTCTTTATCAGGAGACAAAACCAAAGCTGGGGCTGATAATTCTGAGGGCGAATAAAACAGATCATTCAGTTACCAGTTTCCAGCCTGTACTCTCTTCGGCTCGCAGCGGTACCAGTGTGTCATCTGCAAACTCAATCTGCGCAGGTATCTGCCAGTTTTCCCGGGCTAGTGAAATACGGGTGGTATTGCGGGGCAGCCGATAAAAATCGGCACCATGAAAACTGGCAAAGGCTTCCAGCCGGTCCAGTCTCCCCGCCTGCTCGAACACTTCAGCATAAAATTCGATAGCGGCATGCGCGCTGTAAATGCCTGCACAGCCGCAGGCTGTTTCTTTGTCTCTTAACGGATGCGGAGCGCTGTCTGTACCGAGAAAAAATCTGGAGTGACCGCTGGTCGCAGCCTCAACCAGTGCCTGGCGATGAGCTTCCCGTTTCAGTACCGGCAGACAATAATAATGAGGACGCAATCCTCCCATGAATAATGCATTACGGCTCAACATCAGATGATGGGGAGTGATCGTGGCTGCAATCCGGTTTGGAACCGTCTGCACAAGCTCGACCGCTTCCCGGGTGGTAATGTGCTCAAACACCACACGCAGACCGGGAAAGCGCTGCATGAGCGGGATCAGGACCCGATCAATAAAGATTCTCTCTCTGTCGAAGATATCTACCTCCCGGTCAACTACTTCTCCGTGCACAAGCAGGGGCATATCGAGCTTTTCCATCATTTCCAGGACAGCGTTACAGCGGGCAATGTCCGTAACACCAGCCTCGGAATGGGTGGTCGCACCGGCAGGATACAGCTTGATACCGTGGATGATACCGCTCGCCTTAGCCTGGGAAATTTCTGCAGGTGAAGTTGTGTCGGTAAGGTAAAGTGTCATCAATGGCTCGAACTGATCCGCCAATTCCTCTGGCAATGCAGAAAGAATGCGCGTGCGATAGGCGACAGCCTGCCCGGT
>JBIQJX010000067.1:0-3852 GCA_044507105.1 Nitrosomonas sp. | reverse complement strand
TTTTTTTTTGTTTTCACCGGTAATTTCCGCTGCCAGCTGAACTGCTTGTTTCAAAGGCAGATTTCTTTGCAGGGTAGCAAGTATACGCCCGGTTTCATGGCTGATATCTTCTGCCTGCTCAGGTTCTTTGGCCGGCGCAAGCAGCAGGACAAATTCTCCTTTCAACCGGTTTTTATCCGCACGCAACCACTCGGTAGCCTCTCCCAGCATACAGGTATGGATTGTTTCAAAAACCTTGGTAAGTTCACGGGCAAAAGTAATTTCACGCGCTGCGCCAAATATCGCCACCATGTCCGCAACGCTTTCGAATATACGATGTGGCGCTTCGTAAAAAATCAGGATACAGGCATACAACGTTTTCAGGCTGGATAGCCGGCGCTGACGCTCTCCACTTTTTACTGGCAGAAAACCATGGAAGAAGAAATGCGGCGCAATCAGTCCCGAGGCGGATAATGCGCACAATGCCGCATTGGCGCCGGGAATCGGCACCACCGGGAGCTTCCGTGCCCGCACTTTCTGCACCAGCAAAGCACCGGGATCAGATATGCCCGGTGTTCCTGCATCGGTAATCAGGGCAACAGATTGGTTATTCTCCAGCAGCCCGATGATTTTTTCAGCAGCACTGCCTTCATTATGCTGATGCAAAGACATGATACGGGTATGATGGATAGTATGCCGTACCAGCAACTTCTGTGCGCTCCGGATATGCTCAGCTGCAATGTAATCGACCGCCGACAGTGTTTGCAATGCTCGTAAGGTGATATCGCATAAATTTCCGATCGGCGTACCGACCACATATAATGTTCCTTTAGATACTCCTGCTGCAATTGACATATTCTGGCTATGAAACGCTTATTTCGGTATTTTCTGATTGGGGCGGCACTATATGGCAGTTTCCCTGCTTTTTCCAATGAACCTGATTACAGTACTCTGCCAGACAGAGACAGGCAAGGTGCCGGTGCTCATATCGCATTACTGCTGCCTCTTGCCGCCCCTGCACTCAAACCCGCAGCCCAGGCTGTACAGGGCGGATTCTCAGCAGCCGCAGCACAGGATTCTTCCTTGCCATTCGGCATCCGTACTTATGCAACGACTGACCAGGATCAAGATATCGTCGAAGTCTATCAGCAGGCAGTCTATGAAGGGGCCAGGATGGTGATCGGTCCACTAACCCGTAACGGGGTCAAAGCCCTGGCCAGAAGCAATCTGGTAACAATACCGACGCTGGCGCTCAATTCTTCTGTCATCGAAGACATTGAATCACCCCCGCAACTCTATTTTTTCGGACTGGATGTCGCATCTGAAGCGCAGCACATCGCACAGCTGGCAGCAACTGATACCCGGCACCATGCTGTAATCATCGCTGATCGCAGTGAGTTATCCCGGCGACTGAAAGCTGCGTTTGCCGATGAATGGATCAGGCCGGATAATCTTACTTCAGCCGAAGAAGTGGAAATCACCAGCCAGGAGGTGCTGGCACAACTTTATCATTACACGCACGACAGCAATAATATTGTTTTTCTTGCACTCAACGGATCTGCCAGCCGGGCTGTGCGACTATTCATTCACCATACTACGCCGGTATACACGACTTCTCTGGCATTTACCGGCAGACATGATCCGACCTATTTTCAGGAACTTGACCAGGTCCGGTTTACCGACATGCCCTGGCTGTTGCAACCGAAGCTTGCAGCAGTACAGAAATATCATCGCCCGGATATGCCGGCAGAAATAAATCTTCAACGGTTTTACGCGCTTGGAGTGGACGCTTTCCGGTTAGCACTGGCCATCATACAAACCCATACACCGGAAGCTATTACGCTCGATGGGGTAACCGGCTCAATCCGTTTCGAATCACCCAACCGATTTGACCGTAAACAGATTCCGGCTGTTTTCAGATACGGACAGGTTATCCCTGAAGAGTGGTCGCCGGCGCTTGCAGATTGATCGGGAATACAAATTCCAGCTGGCCTGAGCCTGGTAATGGCTGATGTTATCCAGACAACTCCCGTTTATTGGCAGGCCTGTTTTATTTTGCCTGTCTGTTCTCTAATCTCTAATTACTGTAAATAAGTAGCCTGATAGATGTCTGCCCAAACAACAGCTCCTCTCATTCGCCTGCTCCGCTATGGCCGCGCTTTTCGTCGGCGTATCTGGCTGGCCACCCTTTTTTCTGTGCTCAACAAACTGTTCGACCTTGCCCCGCCTGTCTTGATAGGCATGGCCGTAGATATTGTCGTCAATCAGCAGGCTTCTGTCATTGCCGGTTTTGGCTTTCCCGATGTGTCCACCCAACTGTGGATACTGGCTACTGCCACCCTCATTATCTGGGCTTTCGAATCTCTCTGGGAATATCTGCTCAAGATCTGCTGGCGCAACCTGGCCCAGAATATCCAGCATACGCTGCGTCTGGATGCCTACGGTCATGTCCAGAAACTGGAGCTGGCCTATTTCGAAGCTCGCAGTACCGGGGGAATGATGGCCATTCTGAATGATGATATAAACCAGCTGGAGCGGTTTCTGGATATCGGAGCAAATGATCTCATCCAGCTCCTGACTACCGTCATTACTGTTGGAGGCATGTTTATCTATCTCACTCCCAGTGTGGCGTGGATGGCCTTATTGCCTATGCCATTCGTTATTGCCGGTTCATGGATATTCCAGAAGCGTATTGCTCCCCGCTATATGGCTGTTCGTGAACAGGTCAGCATATTGAACAGTTATCTGTCCAACAACCTGGGCGGCATCGCCACAATCAAAAGTTATACGGCGGAACAACACGAATTACACCGGATCGAGCGGGAAAGTCATATTTATCAGAAAAAAAACCAGCACGCTATCGCGCTCAGCGCCGCTTTCGTACCCCTCATCCGTATGGTAATTGCTGCAGGTTTCAGCGCTATCCTGGTCGGAGCGGGGCTGTTGGCCACCAGCGGTCAACTCAATGTCGGTGCATACAGTATTCTCGTTTTTATGACGCAGCGCCTCCTCTGGCCACTGACCCGGCTGGGGGAAACACTCGATCAGTATCAGCGGGCAATGGCTTCCACTCACCGTATTCTGGATTTGCTTCAGACCAGACCGGCCATTGTGGATGGGTCCGGAGTTCTGGCTGCTTCCCGGATAAATGGTGAGGTCATTTTTGAGGATGTTTCTTTCAGCTATGAACGGCGGATGGCTACTCTGAACCATCTGTCTCTGACGGTTCCCGCCGGGCAGACCATTGCACTCGTAGGGGCGACAGGCAGTGGCAAAAGCACGATAGTCAAGCTTCTGCTACGTTTCTATGAAATACAGCAGGGCCGCATCCTTCTCGACGGCCATGACATTCGCGAATTACGTCTGCACGACCTGCGCAAGGCAATAGGTCTGGTCAGCCAGGATGTTTATCTGTTTCATGGCACAGTCTATGAAAATATTGCGTATGGCTCTTTCGGAGCCGGTATGGAAGCAGTGACGGCTGCCGCCAAAGCGGCCGAAGCACACGAGTTCATCATGGAACTGCCAGACGGCTATGAAACGGTTGTGGGAGAACGCGGCCAGAAGCTCTCTGGCGGTCAGCGGCAACGTATCTCGATTGCCCGGGCCGTCCTCAAGAATCCGCCGGTACTGGTACTGGATGAAGCCACTTCAGCGGTAGACAATGAAACGGAAGCAGCTATCCAGCGTTCACTTGAGCGGATAACCCTCAATCGCACCACTATCGTTATCGCTCATCGTCTCTCTACCATCCGGAACGCTCATTGTATTTACGTACTGGATAAAGGAGAACTGGTGGAACAAGGTACACACGAAACGCTTCTGTCCCGTGAGGGTCTGTATGCCAGTCTGTGGCAGGTACAAACCGGGGAG
>JBIQJX010000066.1:0-9816 GCA_044507105.1 Nitrosomonas sp. | reverse complement strand
GATTTGAGTAGATGCCAGTATTGCTCGTCACTAACAGGTTGGCTGGTTAATGCAATAACCAATATCTGTTCCTGGCCGCGACAGCTGGCTTGTTCAATGAATCGATACAGCTCGAATGTCAGCTCTCCAAAAAACACCAAGCCAGGCCCCTTGGGTTTTTCAATTGCCAAAGGACGAAGTTGCAGCTGATTCTGGGTCAGGTATGAAGCCAGTTGCTCTTGCACAGAATGAATATCACATGAAAATGCGTGAATCCATACCGAAGTTCCATTATCCATCTGAATTCTCTCCTCCGAGACATCGGTAATGCCGGATTAATCAATATGCCATGCCACTCACTGCCCTCTAAATTTATTTGGAATTAATTTTATTCTATAAAATAATACCTGGAACAAAAGCATAATATTATTTTCCTGCTGTTTTGTGACAGCGGAACAGTTACAGGAAATCAGTCAGTCAGACTCTACTGACAGAAATTTTCTTATAAAAATAAAATAAAAAATCACAGTAAAGTGTGAGATTTCTCACAATTTTCGGGGACTCGCCCTTGTTTGATGAAGGGATGATCTCCGGTCAAACACTGGAGAATTAGTCCCATATTGGAATGGTTTATATAAGCGCTTGTTCCAGCATCACACCATCAGTCGCTCGCCGGAGGGGGAAGCTTACGACTGAAGGTGATCCGGAGCTTGGATCAGATCATTGAGTGGTAAGGGTGATTCGCTGCGATAATGGGGAGTATATCCCTCAGGCATTTGCCGACACTGAGTCAGCAATCAGGGAAAAATCGGTTAGGGTAGCTTGGCCTCTGCCTTTGGATTCCGTTATAAATAGAGGATTATCAACCATCAAAGCTGACGCATAAATCCTTGACGCACGCCTCAACAAAGCAGAGGAAGATTGATTAACACTGACAGTATCAGCAAGGATTGTTCTGCGTTAATGCTCACTGTACCCTGGAATCAGGAGTTTCATGATTCGAATGGTAGTGTCTATAATACCAACAGAACCTCACGGGAAAACGCGGGGATTCTGCTTTTTGTTCAAAAAATAAATTCATGTCCGCTGGCGACTTGCTGGCCGGATGATTTGCAAAAAAGGAGAGAAAAATGAAATCAAGCTTCGGATTATTTGCCCTGATTGGTTTATCCATGTCGTCTCTGTCTTTCCAGACTTACGCGGGGGGAAACCCGGAATTCGTCGAGTTCCCTGAAGGTTACGAGCAGACTTTTTCCCAGTATGGAATCGCCAATCGGGCCAACCAGAAGCAATTGGCAAAGTTTTATGCAAATAAAACTGCCGTGGAGAGTTACAAGAAAGGGGAGGAAGCAGCGCCTGGGTCTGTAGTGGTCATGGAAATCTATGAAACTAAAAAAGATGCTGAGGACAACATCCAGTCTGATGAAGATGGGTTGTTCGTGATTGAGAAACTGGCCGCGGTTGCTGTCATGGAAAAAAGAAATGACTGGAGCAATGCCTATCAGGCGACTGACCGTACAGGTGACTGGGGATTTGCTGTATATAACCCGGACGGTACCGCAAAAAGTAATGAACTGGATTGCGTACAATGTCATACTCCGCTGCAGCAGCAGGACTATCTGTTTACTTTCCAGAAGCTGATCGATTACGCTAAGAATCAGTAATTTTTGGTTAGACCTGGAGAAAATTCGTGCTGAAAAAAATATTGATTGGCAGTACTTTTATTTTGTTTGCGGTATGCTCGACAGCTTTTGCCGCAGACATTTATTCCCATATCGTTTTAAAACTGCCTTACGAGAACCGAGAAATGATGCACCGTGGGTAAAAATCATTCAGTCTCAGGAGGAATGGGAATTCTTTTATGAGCAGTTGATGATTGATAATACTAATCCTTCCAACCCTGAAATTGAAGCTGCACCGGTCATTGATTTTCTGAATTTTCAGATGATTGCTGGCGGTTTGGGGATGAGAAATTATTTAGGCAGCAGCAAGCTGTTAGTCGAGCGCATACGTGAATCAGACGATGAGGTAATTGTTTCCGCATTGGAAGTCCGTCAATCTGGAGGATGCTTGGGATTTACCGCACTGAGTTATCCTTCGGTTGCCATTCTGATCAGGAAGACCGATAAGCCGGTAACAGTCACTCTTTCAACTGTCCTGGATGAATGTGAGGATATATAAATTCGGAATGCCGCTGATCGCCAAGGGGATCATCACGCAATGATGCGGGGGAAACAGCCGATCATTCAGTCCGGAGGGCATCTACCGGCCTGAGCCTGGCAGCGCGCATGGCGGGTACAACACCTGCTGCCAGACCAATCACACCTGACAGGATCAGTGCAGCGATGACATAAGACCAGGGGATGCTGACAGGCAGATCACTGGTCAGTAGCCTGACCAGCCCTGCAATGCCTGTCCCGACCATCAATCCAACGGCACCACCAAATGTTGAGAGTACGGTTGATTCCAGCAGAAACAAGATACGAATGCGCATGGGCGTTGCACCCAGCGCGTTTAACAGTCCAATTTCTGCCACACGTTCCGCTACGGTGATATGCATCAGGGTGATCATGCCCACGGCACCGACCAGCAATGAAATACCCCCCAGCACGGCGACAGCGAAAGTCAGCACATTGAGTACAGTAGAGAGAGTACTGAGCATCTGCTGCTGCGGAGTAATCGTAAAATCCTCGCGACCGTGGCGCTCAATCATAATCCGTTTGATATCATCTACGACTTCATCCACCGAGACGGCAGGCGGGTAAACGACCTGAATTTCCATGACCCCCTCCCGGTTGAAAACTTCCAGTGCCCGGGCTGTCGGAATATAAACTGTATCATCCAGATCAAATCCCAGTACCTGACCTTTGGAGGCCATTACGCCGATTATCCGGAAACGAGAGCCGCCTACCTGCAGAACCGAACCCAGCGGGTTGGCGCTGCCGTACAATTCCTGGTGTACTTTTGCACCCAGTACGGCGAAAGCTCGTGGATTACGCGGATCATCCGCTGGCAGGAACTGTCCGATAGCAGTATGCATATTGAACGCCTTATCGAAATCCGGTCCCTGGCCATAGACCGTTACGCGCCGGCTCCGGCCAGCGGCCCGCACTTCCGCATTCCCTGTAACAGTTGCATTAGTATAGAGTGCATGACGGGAGGATTTTAGCGCGAGTGAATCCTCAATCGTCAGCAGGCGCACACTGCCGATGGAGCCTGTTGAAGCGCCATGGGTGCGGATTTTTCCGGGAGTGATATTCAGAATATTGGTCCCGAATTGCGTAAATTCGGACAGTACGAAACGTTGAATCCCTTCTCCGATTGAGGTCAGCAGAATGACTGCGGCGATACCGATGGCAATGCCAGAGGCAGACAATGCTGTACGCAGCAGATTGGCTGTTAGCGCGCGCAGGGCATAATTCAACGTATCAAAAAAATTCATCGGTTACTCAAGGCGCTGACTGGATCCAGTTTTGCCGCACGGGTTGCCGGTAACAATCCGGCCAGTATTCCGGTCAGCACGGCGACGGCAATACCGGCAGAACTGGCCCAGAAGGGTGGCCAGGCAGGTAACAGCGGATAGGTCAGGCGCAACAGCCAGCTGCCTGCCTGTCCCAGTATGAAACCTGCTACTGCACCGGTCAGTGATAACCAGGTTGCCTCAGCCAGAAAAATACGGCGAATGACGGCAGCGGGGGTGCCAAGGGCTTTGAGCAGGCCGATTTCAGCTGTACGCTGACTGACTGCTACCAGCATTACATTCATTACCAGGATACCGGCAACGGCAAGGCTGATCACGGCGATTCCCGCAACGCCCAGTGTCAATGCGCGCAGGATACGATCGAAAGTAGCCAGTACGGCATCCTGGGTGATGACGGTTACATCATCTTCGCCATCATGACGTTGAATGAGCGTTTCCCGCACTGCTTGCTTGGTACTTTCGATTTCACTGTGATGCCGGGCTTCAATCAACAACCGGAACAAGGAAGTAGTGTTGAGCAGCATTTGGGCATGCTCTATCGGAATGATGACCACTTCATCCGAATTGAATCCCATTGTCTCACCCTGTGCAGCAAGTACACCGGTTACCAGAAAACGTCGGTCTCCCAGCCGGACACGTTGTCCCACGGCACTTCCCTCTGGGAAGAATTCCCGGGCAATTTTTGCACCCAGTACGATTTGCGCGCTGTTTCCACTTGTGTCCGACAGAAAACTACCTTGTGCAAGCTTCATATGGCGGATCGGAAAAATCTCAGCAGTACTTCCGAGCATGGTGACCTCACGCAGCCGGCCTCCGGCAGAAAGCTCGGCTACTCCCACATTCAGGGGTGCATACCGTCTGACTTGCGGTAATCTGCCTACCCAGCGGGCATCTTCCAGCGTCAGATCTCTGGGTGTCTGTCCCATGACGGCGCCGGGAAAGCTGCCGGCGGTTTCGGCACGGCCGGGCAGAACAGCGACCAGATTGGTGCCGATCGAGGAAAATTGATTGACGACATACCGGCGCGCCCCATCTCCCAAGGCGGTGAGTATGATAACCGCGGCCACCCCAAGCGCCATGGCCAGCATGATCAGGAACGAGCGTGCAGGATAACTCGTGATTGTTTTGAAGGAGAAGAGTAGCGTATCCTGTAATTTCATCGCTCGTCACTCTCGATCCGGCCATCGCGCATGGCAATCCGGCGCCGGGCACGCAATCCCAGATCCCGATCATGCGTAACGACAATAAGGGTGGTCCCTGTCTGATTCAATGCTTCCAGCAATACCACGACTTCTGAACCGATACGATGATCCAGGTTACCGGTGGGTTCATCGGCCAGCAGTGCAGTAGGGCGCAATATGGTTGCGCGTGCGATTGCCACACGTTGACGCTGTCCGCCGGACAATTCGGCCGGGCGATGTTGCGCGCGATCACTCAGATTGAATGCCTGTAGAGCTTCCGTGATACGCGTTTTGCGCTCCTGAGGGGGAATACCGGTCAGTATCAGCGGCAGTTCGATATTTTCTGCTGCCGTCAGCCGCGGTATCAGATGAAAAGACTGAAAAACAAAACCGATCTTTTCTCTGCGCACCTGTGCCTGATCGGTTTCTGACAGATCGGTGACATTTTTCCCGTCCAGCAGATAATGCCCGCTGTTCGGCTGGTCGAGTAAACCGATGACGTTCAGCAGAGTGGATTTGCCGGATCCGGAAGGCCCCATGATAGAAACGTATTCACCCCGATCGATCGTTAGATCGATATGATTGAGTGCATGTACTGCCTGATCACCCATGTAGAAAATACGGGTGATATCCGAGAGTTGTATCATGGCTGAGATGGCTTGGGTATTACCGGTGCGCCTGGTGTGATTTCCCCGTCATCACTGGAAAGCAACACCTGCTCGCCTTCTGTTACCCCTTGAATTACTTCAGTGAATACCCAGTTGGCCAACCCGGTTTCCAGTATTCGTTCCTCGAGTCTGTCATCCTGACCGAGTACCCATACTTTGTTATTCTGACGAATGACCTGGGTTGGCACGCGCAATACATTTGCACGATGTTCGATGATGGCTTCGACATCGGCGCTGTAACCTACCAGTAACCTATCCGGATAGGTATTGATGAATTCTGCTTCCACGTCGACAGTGCGTGCCTGTTTCTCAATTTCAGTCACGTAAGGAGCGATGCGGCGAATCTTCCCATCAAAAATCCGGCCGGGAAGAGCGTCCAGAGTGATGCGGGCTGCCTGACCGACACGAATTTTAGGCGCATCGACTTCATCCATCGGCGCGCTGACGTAGAGGCAGCTGTCATCAATCAGATCTACTGCCGGAGGTGTCGGAATTCCGGGGGGGGAGGGGGTAACGTATTCGCCCAGTTCCCCTGTGATTTGCGCGATGACACCGGCAAAAGGAGCAATGAGAACGGTACGCTCCAGGCTGGCCTGGTTAACAGCAATTTGTGCGCGGGCACGCTCGATATCGGCCGCGGCGGCTGCACAGGCGGCCTGACGGGCTTTCGCTGTGGCGTCAGCATCATCGGCACGTTGCGAACTGACAAACCCCTTTTCGACCAGCTGCTGGGTACGGATCGCTTCACGCTGTGCATTTCCCGCCAGGATACAGGTTTCCTGCTTCCGGCTTTTTGCTGTCGCTAATTGCTGTTTGGACAGATCATACTGTGCATCCAGATCGGCATTCCATAATTCAAGTAAAATCTGACCCTCTTTAACCCGATCCCCTTCTTTGATTTGCAGACTGACGATCTGGCCACCGGCAGCCGGTGACAATTTGGCCCGCCGGCAGGCCTTGACTGTACCGGCACGGGTATTTACCACCGTGGCTTCGACAATCCCCCGGTCGGCCATGACCAGTTCGACTTCCAGCGGATCAGTCCTGGTCAGCTGCCAGGCAGCATAAGCTGATACGGCGACTACCAGTATGAGGATTGTCGTACGGAGCAGTGTTCGTATCGCTATCATTGAATATAATAAGAACCGGTTTATGAATGGGAATTGCTGCGTCTGGCCCGTTTACGCCATGTATGTATGACATACAGACGCCAGAATCCACGCACCGCAAAATAGCCGGTAACGGATAGCGTGGAAGCGAGCAAAACCAGGCCGATAATCAGCGGTTTACCGAATGTGGTCAGATAATCGGTCAGTACCGGGATCCATTCTGACAAGCTTTTGTCCAGCAGGCCAATTTCCAGAGGTGGCAGGCTGTCAAGATTCTTCACGCCACTTCCAGTAACCCAGCTGCCCAGCGTAAATGCCGCTATGTATAACGGTACAATGGTAAAAGGATTCGAATACAGTGTTACAAATACAGCGATAGGCAGATTGACTTTGAAAATCACAGCAAACAGGGTGGCAAAAAAGAACTGTACCGGGTTGCTGCCTGGAATCAGCCCTGCAAACAAACCCGCTGCCACTCCCCCTGCTGCTGAACGGCGGTGCAGATGCCAGAGGTTATGATGATGCAGCAGCGTACCAAAAAAACTTACGAAACGGTTTTGCTGAATACTTTCATGAGAAGGCAGGTATTTTTTAAAGAATTTGCGCAGCACGATGGTGAAGGTATGAGGTCTTGTCTGCTGAAATCAGTGAGCTATGTTTGTATTGGATAATAAAACCTGCAGCCGGTTTCCATGATGATCAATTTCTGCACAAAATAGCAAAATCAGCTAAAGTTGCAAAAACTGAACCAAACCTGCTGTCGATATCAGAAAATGAAATTATGAATGATACACCACTACCTGCGGCGACATCCGTGTGGCGCGGAAGCTTCATTTTATCAAGCGGCAAAAAACCTGCACAGATACGGGATACTCGGCCGACCGCGGAAGATTCCGGCGTGGTGGATGTCAGGACTTTTTCAGCGGTGGAAATTGATGCCCTGTTCGACGAGATCAATCATGCTCAGACCCGGACAGGGCAATCGATACTTTACCGGTCACTGGCCCGCCCCGTTACTGATGCAGCTCTGTTGCAGAGTAAACAGGAAGCACTGCGTGAACTGGAATCCACTCCGGAATTAGCAGATGCGCTGGAGAAATATATCAGCCAACTAGCAACTGATGAAACATCATTACATCATCTGTTGTACGGAGAATTTGCAGGAGGGCTGACAACGGATGACCCGAAGGATAAAAGTGGTAAGGAAAGGCTGGAATTTGGCGGTTACGGATATCGCCAGTTCATCGATGGTACCGGATTTGTCGTCGATCTGGTGGAAAAAGCGGAAGCATTACCCATGCCCTCGAGCAATTATCTGCGGACACTTGTGCAGACCTTGCGTGATTTTGCCGAATCTCGCACTTATTCTCTGATGCATGGACCGGTTTATATATCCGAAGGAAAATTTCTGACCAGACAGGAGAAGCCACGTCATTTACTGATTTCACGCTTCCGGCCTTCCATGTTCAAGTGGCTGCCCTTTTCCTTTTTTGCCGCTTTCATATTCGGCCTGTTTTATTTTTTCCAGAATATGCTGACTGAACTGGGCGCCAGCTATATCGGCTACGGAATTCTCATCCTGATAGTGCCGATTATCCCTATCATTTTGCAGGCTATCAGTGCCTCGGACCGGGATTCGGTCATTTATCCGTTACGGAAACTGTTCCGTCAAAGTACCGAACTGGCGAGGGCGATGGAGGCGATGGGTATGATCGATGAACTGCTGGCCATTCGCCGGCATGCCCGATCCATTCCCGGACCGGCGGTTTTACCAGAAATCTGTACAGGCGAGCGCCATGTACTGGTGGCTTCGGCAGCCCGAAATCCGTTGCTGATAAGAAACCGTCCCGATTATGTTCCTAATGATATCCTGCTGGATGCCGACCATCACCTGCTGGCGGTAACCGGACCGAACAGCGGTGGGAAGACGGCATACTGTAAGACGGTGGTGCAAATCCAGTTGCTGGGGCAGGCAGGTGCTTATGTGCCCGCTGCCACAGCACGTCTGGTGCCGGCTGAACACATTTTTTACCAGATACCCGATCCCGGTCAGCTCGAAGAGGGAATGGGGCGTTTTGCACATGAATTGAAACAAACCCGTGAAATCTTCTTTAATTCGACACCGCGTTCTCTGGTGGTACTTGATGAATTGGCAGAAGGCACCACATTTGAAGAGAAAATGACCTTGTCCGAGTATGTGCTCAAAGGGTTTCACAAACTGGGCGCTACTACAATACTGGTCACGCATAACCATGAATTATGTGAGCGCCTGCAACAGGAAGAAATCGGTAATTATCTCCAGGTCGAATTCGTGCGGGAAAATCCGACACATCGGCTGATTCCCGGTATATCGCGGATCAGTCACGCTGATCGTATCGCCAGCGCGATAGGCTTCAGCCAAGAAGATGTAGCCAGCCATCTGGCTTCGCTGCAAGAATGATGGCATGTGTTCCCACATCGCAGTAAAATAAGGATATGAACGAAAATATAATGTCGAATCACACAACCGGAGCTGCACACTTGTCTGCTTTCTCCGGGGTGAGGAGGAATAACATCAAGGAATCAGCCGTGAAGCATCAAACCGACGATCTGCGTATTATCGGGGTCCATACATTGACCCCGCCCGTAGAACTACACCGTGAATATCCTTTGACCGAGCAGGCGACTCAAACAGTTTTTTCTGCCCGGCAGGAATGTCACAATATTTTGCAGGGAGAAGATGACCGGGCTCTGGTTGTATGCGGTCCCTGCTCGATTCATGATGTGGATGCGGCGCTGGAATATGCTTCCCGGCTGAGCCATCTGCGTCGTGATCTTAAAGATCAGTTGCATATCGTCATGCGGGTTTATTTTGAAAAACCACGTACGACGGTTGGCTGGAAAGGTCTGATTAATGATCCGGATCTGGATAACAGCTTCCATATCAACAAGGGACTGCGGCTCGCGCGTAAGCTGCTGCTGGATCTGGGCAATGCCGGCATGCCTACTGCAACGGAGTTTCTCGATCTGATCAGTCCGCAGTATGTGGCCGATCTGATCAGCTGGGCGGCAATCGGTGCGCGGACGACGGAAAGCCAGGCGCATCGTGAACTGGCATCAGGAGTTTCCTGTCCGGTGGGGTTCAAGAACGGCACCTATGGCAATTTGAATATTGCAATCGATGCGATTGGCGCTGCTTCCCGTCCGCATAATTTTCTGTCAGTGACCAAAGAAGGACATACTGCTATTTTTGCAACCAAAGGGAATGAGGATTGCCACATCATTCTGCGGGGAGGTCGGACACCGAATTATGATGCGGAGAATGTCGACATGGCAGTCGGAGCACTGATGAAAGCTAATCTGCCTCCTTATCTGATGATCGATTGCAGTCACGCCAACAGCTGTAAGGATTACCGGCG
>JBIQJX010000065.1:0-10038 GCA_044507105.1 Nitrosomonas sp. | reverse complement strand
TTCTCAGTACATAGGGCAGAATGCCGCCGTGACGGTAATAGTCGACCTCGATCGCGGTATCGATCCGGCAGCGCAATCTCACTTCCTGGCGGGAACCGTCCTGCCGGTAGATGATCAGTGTTACCTCCTGCTGCGGCTGAATATTATCCAGATCCGGGATGTCGAACCATTCATCACCTTGGAGGCTCAGGGAACGGGCAGAATCTCCCTCTCTGAACTGCAGGGGTAGTACCCCCATGCCAATCAGATTGCTGCGGTGGATCCGTTCATAGCTTTCTGCAATGACGGCTTTGACTCCCAGCAACTGCGTGCCTTTGGCGGCCCAGTCGCGGCTGGAACCAGTGCCGTACTCTTTACCGGCAAAAACGATAGTGGGTATTCCGTCCTGGATATACTGCATAGCGGCATCGAAGATACTCATCTGTTCCCCTTCACCATTCCCTTTTCGATACAGCGTGACGCCTCCTTCACTGCCGGGAATCATCAGGTTTCTGATACGCACATTAGCGAAGGTGCCGCGCATCATGACGTGGTGATTGCCGCGGCGGGAGCCGTAACTGTTGAAATCTGTCCGGGCTACCCCATGAGTGAGCAGGTAATGTCCTGCAGGTGACGTTTCCTTGATAGCTCCTGCCGGGCTGATATGGTCGGTTGTCACTGAATCCCCGAAAACTGCCAGGGCGCGTGCGCCCCGGATGGCATCCGGTGTGTCGGTCCGGTTGATTTCCAGCGAAAAATTTTCGAAAAACGGGGGTTCTGCAATATAAGTGGAATCCGGCCAGTCATACAGTCTGCCTGTAGCTGAGATGATCTCGTTCCAGAGCGGATGATCTTTGGTGAAATTACTGTACAAACGGCGGAAGGTTTCGGCCCGGGTGGCGAATTTCATCATCGATTCGACTTCTTCGCTGCTGGGCCAGATATCGTGCAGCCATACCGGCTGGCCATCTTTCCCGTGCCCCAGTGGCTCACGTGTCAGATCTTTCAGTACGGTTCCAGCAATGGCATACGCCACTACCAGCGGAGGAGAGGTGAGGAAGTTAGCGCGGATGTTAGGGTGGATGCGTGCTTCAAAGTTGCGGTTGCCGGATAATACTGCTGCACACACCAGATCATCCTTAACGACAGTTTCTTCGATGACTTCCGGCAGAGGGCCTGAGTTACCGATGCAAGTGGTGCAACCGTAGCCGGCCAGATTAAAACCAAGCCGCTCGAGGCAGGGCAGTAATCCGGCAGCGCTGAGATATTCCGTGACGACACGTGAACCGGGCGCCAGCGAAGTCTTGATATGAGGTTTGACTGTCAATCCCTTTTCTACTGCTTTCTGGGCCAGCAGTCCGGCGGCGATCAGCACAGTCGGGTTGGATGTATTGGTACAGGAAGTGATTGCAGCAATCAGGATGTCACCATGGCGTAATTCAACCGGTTTTACAGGCAAACAACCATCAGCGCCGGCCTGCTGGATGGGGTGGTTACTGGTCATCTCAGCCACATGGCGCTCACTCCCGGGGGTAAGGATCGATTCATCCTGAACGTTGTCGGGAGTAACGCAAAGGCTGGCTTCCAGGTATCGGCTGTCACGAGTGAAATAAGTTTTTGCCAGTGTCTCAGCGGGTTTGCCATAACCGTTTGCAGTGACAGCTTTGCTGAAAAGTTCGGTGAAGCTCGCTTTCAGATCCTGGAGCGCAATGCGATCCTGCGGACGTTTGGGACCGGCAAGGGAAGGCACGATCGAATCCATATCGAGGGTGAGTTCCTGGCTGTAGTCGATATCTCCGTGACGTGGCATGCCAAATAATTGTTGCGCCTGGAAATAGCGTTCGAATGCATCGATTTCTGCTTCGGTGCGGCCGGTGTATCGGAAATAAGCGAGGGTTGCCTCATCCACCGGGAAGAAGCCCATAGTCGCACCGTACTCAGGAGCCATATTGGCGATCGTGGCGCGATCAGGCAGGCTCAGTGAAGCTGCGCCTTCGCCGAAGAATTCCACGAATTTACCCACGACATTGGCCTGACGCAGCATTTCCGTAATGGTCAGCACCAGATCGGTCGCGGTCACGCCTTCCTGCAGCCGTCCGGTCAGATTGACACCCACCACATCTGGTGTCAGAAAATAGACCGGCTGTCCCAGCATACCTGCTTCAGCTTCGATCCCTCCGACACCCCATCCCACTGCCCCGATACTGTTGATCATGGTCGTATGTGAATCGGTGCCGACCAGCGTATCGGGATAGATTATTCCGTCCTTCTGATGGACGCCGCGCGCGAGATACTCCAGATTGACCTGATGAACGATGCCGATCCCGGGCGGCACCACGCCAAACGTATCGAATGCCTGCATGCCCCATTTGATGAACTGGTAACGTTCCCGGTTGCGCTGGAATTCCATCTCCATATTACGCTCCAGTGCCTGGCTGTCTCCGTAGTAATCGATCTGTATCGAGTGATCGACTACCAGGTCAACGGGTACCAGCGGTTCGATCAGTTCCGGATTTTTTCCCAGTTTACGGGCGGCGCTGCGCATTGCAGCCAGATCGACCAGCAGTGGCACGCCGGTGAAATCCTGCAGTACGATGCGCGCCACGACGAACGGTATTTCATGTGTGCGCTCGGTTTGAGGCTGCCAGCCGGCAAGTTGCCTGACATGTGTTTCAGTGACTTTTCTTTCGTCGTAATTGCGCAGTACGGATTCCAGCACGATCCGGATTGAAACCGGCAGGCGTGAAATGGTCCCCAGGCCGGCTGTTTCGAGAGCAGACAGCGAGTAAAACTGCGCCGTTTTACCATCGGCGAGATTCAGTGTGCTTAAAGTATCGAATAAATTATGAGCCATGATCGGTTCCTTGAATGAAAACTTTGAGCGTAATATTTATGACATACCCGATTGAGTTTATCATTCCGGACAAGCCGCAACCAGATAACCGGCTATTTGACCGGCGGCAGGCGGCTGGAATTTTTGTGTTACTTTGAACAGGAGAACGATGAATATCGAACGATTGAACAACGAATACGGTATTGCGGATCAGGTGGTATTTGTGGAGGGTGAGGGTGGTTTTCCCTTCATCCGTATCCGGAATGACAAAGCCAGTGCGCTGATCTCGGTCTACGCCGGACAGGTATTGTCTTTCCAGCCTGAGCATGCGCGCGATGATCTTTTATTTCTCAGCGAGCAAGCCTATTATCAGCCAGGCAAGGCGATCAAGGGCGGAGTGCCGATATGCTGGCCATGGTTTGGTCCGGATCCCGAGGGTCTGAACCGTCCTGCACATGGTTTTCTGCGCAACCGTATGTGGGATGTAGTGGAAACCTCCGCAACTCCGGAAGGTGACACTCGCGTCATACTGGGATTGACAGATTCGGATGAGACACACGCTATCTGGCCGCGCGCCTTTGTGCTGCGGCTGGAGATTACCATCAGCGATATGCTCAATCTGGAGCTGGTGACCCGTAATTCCGGTTCGCAGCCCTTTTCGGTCACGCAGGCTTTCCATACCTATTTTAGTGTGGGAGATATCAGCCAGACCAGTGTGTCGGGCCTGGAGAATACCCGCTATATTGACAAGGCTGACGATAATCTCGAAAAAAACCAGACGGGCGCAGTGACTGTCGAGGCGGAAGTGGACCGGATTTACCTGTCAGTCAGCAGTGATCTCATCATTCACGATGCTCCCCGGAAACGTCGCATCCGGATTGTTTCCAAGGGTAACAGGACAGCGGTGGTATGGAATCCATGGGCAAGTATCTCCACCGAAATGGCAGATTTACAGGACGACGATTACCGGCGCTTTATCTGTGTCGAAACCACTAATGCAGCGACAGACCGGGTCAATATCCGACCGGGCAGCGAATTCCGGCTGGCTGCCAATTACCGGATCGAACAGGATTGACGGGCATGTTTGATATTTTCATTTCCGATATGGGAATGTGAATTTATGCCACGCTTGGAAACAGCTATACAGGAACCACCCTTTATCCTCTTTCCGGCTTTACAACTCTCCTCGAAAAAATAGACAATATCCGCATCCCAACAAATATATCCTTGGGAGCGGCAGCTGGGCGCACTTAAGTGTGCGTTACACTGTCTGATAAAGCCGGATGAGACAATATCATCCTCGGCGAGGAGGAGCAATGCAGCTCGGTAGTGTGCAATCAGATCCGTAGCAGTCTTATTTGGCGGGTTGGTGTGAGCGAGCAGCAAGCTCACTGTTCATCAAGACTGCCAGATTGATAAGCGATCAACTGCGGCTTCCAGGATTATCTGTGTATCGGCTTTCTTATCGGTTCCACGGAAACCCATTTCGGAAAACTGTCAATGAGGCAACTGCTCCTGAATATCACTGAGACCGATCCCCCGTCTCTGGATAATTTCATATCTCAGAATAATGACGAATTGCTTTATACATTCAGGAGTTTGGCGGCCGGCAAGCAACGGGATCGTTTTTATTATCTGTGGGGAAGAACCGGAAGCGGCAAAAGTCACTTGCTGCAGGCAATCACCAATGCATTTCTGCAACAACGATACAACGCTATTTATATCGACTGTAATCAAACAGACAAATTTAATTTCAGTACAGACGTGCATTGCATATCCGTCGACAATGTCGAACAGCTGAACAATTCAGCCCAGATTGATCTGTTCAATCTTTACAATCATCTTTATGAAAGTGGCCGCGGAATATTTCTGGCCAGTGGCACTGCACCTCCCGCACAGCTGGGTATACGGCAAGACTTGTCAACCCGCCTGGGCTGGGGCTTGGTTTATCAGGTACATGAACTGACTGATGAGAAAAAAATTGAGGTAATGAAAGAGCATGCACTCCGATGCGGATTTGAGCTCTCCCCGGAAATCTGCGATTATCTGTTAAAGCACGAACGACGGGATCTATCATCTCTGATCAGGTTCATTGATGCGCTGGACCGGCTTTCTCTGACCAGACAGCGCCCCGTCACCCTTCCCTTATTACGTGAGCTGTTATAATCGGCTCCGGTATTTCAATCGTAAATTGATTCCGATATAAATATTATGGATATGTCAGTTTTTGTCGGTCATTTCCCTCTTGCCGGTCAGTCCTTTTGTCTCGGGCATGACAGGTGGGATGGTTTCACCGGCTTACGGTTACGTTGTTCTGCCCGGAAGCAGGGTGACTATGCCACATCAGGAAATTCTGCTGCGCCTTCGCTCAAGCAGACATTTCCTTTTCTCGGAAGTCGGAGCCAGGCGGCATGAATCTGGCTTTATTTGACCTGGACAATACACTGCTGGCCGGAGACAGCGATTTTCAGTGGGCCCAGTTCCTGATCGAGCAACATGTCCTGGACCGGGAAGTCTACGAAGCTCGTAATATCGAATTTTATGAGCAATATAAAGCCGGCACACTGGATATTCATGAATTTCTGGATTTTCAGCTCAAGCCGCTATCTCGCCACTCCCGGGAGCAGTTGAATGAATGGCGCAGCAGCTTCATGCAGGAGAAAATCGCATCACTGATCGCGCCGGGTGCACGAGAGCTGATTGCCCGGCATCAGGCTGAACAGGATTTGTGTATCATCATTACTGCGACCAACAGTTTCGTGACGGCACCCATTGCCCGTTTACTGGGTATCGAGCACCTGATTGCGACCGAACCCGAACTGGAAAATGGCGAGTTTACCGGCCGAGTATCCGGTGTGCCCTGTTTTCAGAGCGGCAAAATCACCCGGTTGGAGCAGTGGCTGGATACCCATAATCTTACCTGGCTTTCTTTCCTGCAAAGCTGGTTTTACAGTGATTCACTCAATGATCTGCCGCTCCTCAGTAAAGTGACACATCCAGTTGCGGTGGACCCTGATGCCACGCTCCACGAACATGCGCAAAAAAATGGATGGCCGATTATCAGTCTGCGGCGGTAATATACTTGTCAGCACGATTTTCAATCTTTCTAGATAAGGAGAAAATAAAATGAAATATATTTCCAGATCATTTCTGATGCCGGCAATCCTCTGTCTGTTATTTTCTATTAATGCCCAAGCCAGTGACTATCCTGTAAAAATAGGAGAAAAACTGGGGACCGGTGTGGCGAATGTCGTTACCGGCGTTGCTGAGATCCCCAAGACCATGATGGTTACGGGTCACCAGAAAGGCGCGGCCTATGGTATGACAGCAGGCTTTTTCATAGGTATTGTCCACACACTTGGCAGAACACTGAGCGGCGCACTTGATATCGTCACCTTTCTGGTGCCTACTACACCTGTCGTTAACCCACCTTATATCTGGGATGATTTTGATAAAGAAACGACTTATACCAAGTGGCGTATGCGTGATTAACGGTGGCTTTTCCAGCCCGTCATTTCTCCGGGTTCAGCTTTGCAAGATAAAACTCCTGCAAGTCAGAGCAGAGCATCACGGCAGGTTCCGGTATAATACGGTTTTGTGAAGGATCGGCAGCATGCGACTCATACAAAAAGCACTTACCTTCGACGACGTATTACTGGTTCCTGCTCATTCCGAAGTTTTGCCCAGAGACGTCAGTCTGACTACACAACTGACCCGCACTCTCAAAATCAAGATACCGATTGTCTCTGCCGCGATGGATACTGTCACCGAAGCGCGGCTTGCCATCGCTATGGCACAAGAAGGGGGAATTGGCATCATTCATAAAAATATGCCGATCAAAATGCAGGCTGCGCAAGTTGCGCAAGTAAAGCGTTTTGAAAGCGGTGTGGTCAAAGATCCGATCATCGTCACTCCGGATATGACCGTTCGTAAAGTACTGGAGCTGATCAGACAGCATAGTATATCCGGCCTGCCCGTAGTGAAAAATAAGAAAGTCGTGGGAATCGTTACTAACCGTGATCTGCGGTTTGAAACCAACCTCGATCAGCCGGTCAAAAATATCATGACCCCGAAAAAGCGCCTGGTCACTGTCAGAGAGGGTGTCTCACAGGAAGAAGCACTGGCTTTACTGCATAAACACAGACTGGAGAAGGCCCTGATAGTCGATGATAATTTCGAGTTGCGCGGAATGATTACTGTCAAAGACATCACCAGAACGACCGAACATCCCTATGCCAGCAAAGATAATCAGGAACGCTTGTACGTGGGTGCCGCAATCGGAGTTGGAGAAGGCAGTGATGAACGTGCAGCTGCACTGGTGGAAGCCGGGGTGGATGTCATCGCTGTAGATACCGCCCATGGCCATTCACAAGGAGTGCTGGATCGTGTCAGCTGGGTCAAGAAAAATTTTCCTGAAATACAGGTGATCGCTGGTAATGTGGCTACTTCTGAGGCCGCGAAAGCATTAGTGGATTGCGGGGCTGATGCAGTGAAGGTCGGCATCGGCCCTGGTTCGATCTGTACCACCAGGATCGTGGCAGGCGTGGGTGTCCCGCAAATTTCAGCAATTGATAATGTTGCCACCGCCTTACGGGGAACTGATGTGCCTGTCATCGCTGACGGTGGCATCCGATACTCGGGTGATATTGCCAAAGCAATTGCAGCGGGAGCAAGCGCTGTCATGCTGGGAGGATTGCTGGCCGGGACAGAGGAATCTCCCGGAGAAATTGAATTGTTCAAAGGAAGATCCTATAAAAGCTATCGCGGCATGGGTTCATTATCTGCTATGCAACAGGGATCAAGTGACCGCTATTTTCAGGAAACTGAACGTCAGGAGGCCAATAAACTGGTGCCGGAAGGTGTGGAGGGACGTGTTCCTTATAAAGGCCCTCTTTCCAGTGTCGTCCATCAGTTGATTGGCGGTGTCCGGTCCAGTATGGGTTATCTAGGCTGTCATACCATCCGCGCCATGCATGACAAAGCCGAATTCATTGAGATTACCTCTGCCGGGATACGTGAATCCCATGTACATGACGTTCACATCACCAAAGAAGCACCCAATTATCACGTTGAATAAGCCTTTCTAATATGATGCGCTCAGCCATCCTGATTCTGGATTTCGGCTCCCAATACACGCGGCTGATCGCGCGGCGTGTGCGGGAAACTAATGTTTATTGCGAATTGCATCCTTTTGATGTCAGTCCACAGTTCATCCAGGAATTTTCTCCCATCGGTATCATTCTTTCCGGCGGACCGGCGTCAGCCATGGTCGATGATGCGCCACGCGCACCGGATATCGTGTTTGAGCTGGGAGTCCCTGTTCTGGGTATTTGTTACGGTATGCAGGTCATGGCAGCCCAGCTTGGCGGTGAAGTGGAAAACGCTCTGACCCGAGAATTTGGCTATGCGGAACTATTAATCGAGCCTTGCATATTGTTTCAGGGAATACAGGATCGTATCAGTCCTGATGGCAAATCGGTTCTGGATGTGTGGATGAGTCATGGCGACCGGGTTAACAAGTTGCCGGCGGGATTTGAGACGATCGCCTGCAATGCTGCCACTCCTTTTGCCTCCATGGCTGATGAATCACGCAAATTTTACGGATTGCAGTTCCATCCCGAAGTCACTCATACTCTGCAAGGCAAAGCTATCCTCGATCGCTTCGTACACGATATCTGTGGAGCAGGATATGACTGGAATATGCCTGATTATATAGAAGAAGCCGTTGGCCGGATCCGGGCACGTGTCGGTAACGATAAAGTCATTCTGGGGCTGTCAGGCGGTGTGGATTCCTCAGTGGCAGCTGCACTGATTCACCATGCCATTGGTGACCAACTGGTATGCGTATTCGTGGATAATGGCCTGCTTCGACTGCACGAAACCAAGCAGGTCATGGAAACATTCAGCCGGAATCTGGCCGTCAATGTTATCCATGTCGATGCCGGCCGACAATTTTTAGAACAACTGAAAGGCATCACCGACCCGGAACAAAAACGTCATGCCATCGGCCGTGAATTCGTAGAAATCTTCCAGCAGGAAGCTGCAAAAATCGAAGATGCAAAATGGCTGGCGCAAGGCACCATCTATCCTGATGTCATCGAATCAGCCGGCAGTTCCACACAAAAAGCGGGTACTATCAAATCTCACCACAACGTGGGCGGGCTGCCTGAAACCCTCCATCTCAAACTGCTGGAACCCTTACGTGAACTGTTCAAGGATGAAGTACGGGAGCTTGGGCTGGCACTCGGGCTTCCACACGATCTGGTTTTCCGCCACCCGTTTCCCGGGCCGGGACTGGGTGTTCGTATTCTGGGAGAAATTAAATACGAATATGCTGAATTATTACGTCAGGCTGATGCTATCTTCATTGAAGAACTGAAGAATTCAGGATGGTATGAAAAAACCTCCCAGGCATTTGCCGTTTTCCTGCCGATAAAATCAGTCGGCGTCATGGGGGATAGCCGCAGTTATGAATATGTCATTGCATTGCGCGCTGTTCAGACTGAAGATTTTATGACTGCACGCTGGGCAGAATTGCCCTATAACCTGCTCGCCCGAATCTCCAACCGCATCATCAATGAAATCCGCGGTATCAACCGGGTTGTCTACGACATCTCCGGCAAGCCCCCGGCCACGATCGAGTGGGAATGATCCCGCGTCTGGCACCATCAGGCATCTGATGGCATGAAATTCATACTACCCTATTGTTCTGAAATATTTCTGCGCCGTTTTCTGGGGTGTTTCCGCGAATGGTATCAGCATCGATGGGAGACGGAGTGCAGGTTGCCCGCTACCGGCATAACATGGGATTAAACAGGTAGGTACGGAAACGAGCGATCCATCATTTATGGCCCCAAACTGATTTCATAACGTTATACGGGTTAGAGTAGGGGGGTTCTGATCCCTATATGGAGTTGGTGAGTGAATACGGAAAACCATTCGCAGACAGCTGCTTTTCTCTGGTCGATTGCCGATCTGCTGCGCGGCGATTTCAAGCAGTCCCAGTATGGTCGCATCATTCTGCCCTTTACGCTGCTGCGGCGCATGGAATGCGTGCTGGAGCCAACCAAGGCCGCAGTGCTTGCTGCGGCGCAGGAACACCAAAACAAGACGGATCTGGTTCGCGAGCAACTCTTGCTGCGCACTGCAGGGCAGCAGTTTTTCAATGCATCGCCCTTGAGCCTGGCGACCCTGTCCGACACCCAGACTCGGGACGACCTGATGAG
>JBIQJX010000064.1:4153-10045 GCA_044507105.1 Nitrosomonas sp. | reverse complement strand
GAATTTCAGTATTTCATTAAAGCACCAAAAAATTATTCCGGTATCTCCCGATTCGATTAAAGCATTGATAAATTGAATATCTATTCTAAACCGGTTGTTGCATTGCTGTTGGGTGTGATGACCGTTCCTGGCTTCGCGCCATTTTATTTTTATCCTTTGCCGGTGATCACACTGGCACTGCTTTGTCTGATCTGGCGCAGGAGCGCAACACCGCTACAGGCCGGGTTGAGCGGATTTGCCTTTGGCATGGGGATGTTTGGAGCCGGGGTGAGCTGGATTTATGTCAGTCTGCATGATTTTGGCCATATGCCGATGCCACTGGCAGTGCTGGCACTGATTTTACTGTGTGCTTATCTTTCGCTGTTTCCTGCGCTGGCCGGAGGGATCGCGTCGATCCGGGCGATACGTGTCTCCTGTATCTGGCCCTGGCTGGTCGCGGCACTTTGGACATTGACCGAATGGTTACGCGGTACATTATTCACCGGTTTTCCATGGCTGACTATCGGCTATTCACAGGCGCCTTACAGCCCTTTGTCGGGTTTTGCTCCGATTCTGGGGGTCTATGGGGTATCGTTGCTGTCCGTAGTAAGTGCCGCCTGGCTGGCGTGCTGGCTGGAAAATCGGCATATCCGGCGCTTCTGGATATTACCAGGTTGCATCTGGATCGTCGGGCTGGGGCTGTTGTCTATCCAGTGGACCGAACCGGCAGGAGAGCCGGTTACAGTCAGCCTGCTGCAGGGTAATATTCCGCAAGATCTGAAATGGCAGCCCGACCACCTGGAAACGACCCTGCAGACTTATGCACAATTAGTGCAGGACAGCCCGGGCCGTCTGATTGTCACTCCGGAGATATCTTTTCCTTTATTTTACGAACAGGCGCCACCGGAATATTTATCCCTTCTGGCAGGGCACGCCCGGATCAATCAGGGGGATGTCCTGATCGGCATGGCAGAACGATCGCCTGACGGCAGCTACTACAATACTATGTTCAGTTTTGGCGCGTCGCCCGAACAGCGCTACCGCAAGCATCATCTGGTTCCGTTTGGGGAATATATCCCGCTAAAACCGGTATTTGGCCGGATTATCGAAGTATTGCACATTCCTTTGTCAGATTTTGCGCGTGGCAGCATAGACCAGCAACCCTTGGAACTGGCCGGGCAGCAGGTTGCAATCAATATCTGTTATGAGGATGTGTTCGGGGAAGAAATCATTATGCAATTGCCTCAGGCCACTTTACTGGTCAACGTCAGCAACGATGCCTGGTTCGGCCGTTCTATCGGCCCGCGGCAGCACTTGCAGATTTCACAGATGCGTGCACAGGAAACAGGACGCTATATGTTGCGGGCCACTAACACCGGTGTTACTGCCATCATTGATCAGCAGGGAAGGGTGCAGCAGCAGCTGGATATGTTTACTACAGCCGGTTTGCATGGTACAGCCCAGGGATTCAGCGGGGCAACTCCTTATGTCCGTTATGGTAACAGCCTGATCCTGGGTCTGATTTGCTTCACGTTGCTGGCCGGAAGCCTTCCGGTTATCACCGGAAGATGTAAAACCCTGTAAAATTAGCCCCGTTCATTATTCAAGCGGCCTTACATGTCTACCCCTACTTTTCAGGAAATAATTCTTGCGCTGCAGCACTACTGGAGTCAGCAGGGCTGTGCATTGCTGCAACCCTATGATATGGAGGTCGGCGCTGGTACCAGCCATACCGCGACTTTCCTGCGTGCGCTGGGCCCTGAACCCTGGCGCGCTGCTTACGTGCAGCCGTCCCGCCGTCCGAAAGACGGGCGTTATGGTGATAATCCGAACCGTCTGCAGCATTATTACCAATTTCAAGTGGTGCTGAAGCCCGCTCCGCAAAATATTCTGGATTTGTATTTTCGTTCGCTGCAGACGCTGGGGCTGGATTTACAGCAGAACGATGTGCGTCTGGTCGAGGATGACTGGGAAAATCCGACACTCGGTGCCTGGGGGCTCGGCTGGGAAGTCTGGCTGAATGGAATGGAAGTCACTCAATTCACTTATTTCCAGCAAGTGGGAGGAATTAATTGCCGGCCGATAACCGGTGAAATCACCTATGGGCTGGAGCGACTGGCGATGTACCTGCAAGGGGTTGAGAACGTATTCGACCTGATCTGGACAGACGGACTCTCCTATGGTGATGTCTATCATCAGAATGAAGTGGAACAGTCGGCTTATAATTTTGAATACAGTGATACCGATTTTTTGTTGCTGTCCTTCGGTAAATTTGAAGCACAGGCCAACCGGCTGATGGATACTCAACTGGCATTGCCTGCTTATGAACAGATATTGAAAGCCGCTCATGCTTTCAATCTGCTGGAAGCACGCGGCGCAATTTCAGTTACGGAGCGTGCGGCTTATATTGCCCGCATCCGCAATCTGGCACGTCGCGTGGCACAGGCTTATTACGACAGTCGTTCGCGTCTGGAGCCGCCTTTCCCGCTGGCACCCCGTGAATGGGTCGCGGATGTGCTGAATCAGACGGAATCCGCATGATGACTGAAAATTTACTGATTGAACTCCTGACCGAGGAGCTTCCGCCCAAATCCCTCGACAAACTGAGCAAAGCATTTGCAGCATCGATTGCAGAGAGCTTGCAGCGCCAGAATCTGACCAGACCGGGAACAGCCCTGACTGCCTTTGCCTCACCGCGCCGGCTGGCACTGCATATGACTGCCATTCTGCCGCAGGCACCCGACCGAATCATCACCCAGAAACTGATGCCTGTCTCTGTCGGGCTGGATGATCACGGGCAGCCTGCACCTGCATTACGCAAGAAACTGGCAGCGCTCGGTATGGAGAATATCCGGGTATCGGAACTCAAACAGGCACGCGAAGGTAAATCAGATATGCTGTTCCTGGAACAAAGCGTATCCGGTGTTCTGCTGGCGGCAGGCCTGCAGCAAGCAATGGATGACGCTATCCGACAGTTGCCTGTGGCAAAGGTAATGACGTACCAGCTCGGTGACGGCTGGCAAAATGTGAATTTCGTACGCCCGGTGCATGGCCTGGTTGCGTTGCATGGAGAGCAGGTTCTGCCGGTTCAGTTATTGGGACTGACGGCCGGAAACACAACCCGGGGACACCGCTTTGAGGCGAAACAGGATCCGCTGGTAATCGGGCATGCAGATTATTATGAACAGTGCCTGGAAACTGAAGGTGCGGTGATTCCACGTTTTGTCCGGCGTCGCATGCGAATAAGGGAAGGACTGGAAGCTGCAGCCGGCACGGAAAATCTGCAATGTGTCGAAGATGACGCGCTGCTGGACGAAGTCACTGCGCTGGTGGAACATCCGGCCATTCTGAGGGGAACATTTCCGGCAGAATTTCTGCAGGTGCCGCAGGAATGTCTGATTTCGACAATGAAAACCAACCAGAAATATTTTCCCCTGCTGGATAGTAACAGAAGGCTGACCAATCGTTTTTTAATCGTTGCCAATATCACTCCTGCTGATCCGGGCCATATCATTGCCGGGAATGAGCGGGTGATCCGCTCACGCCTGGCCGATGCGAAATTCTTCTTTGACCAGGACAGAAAGCAAACCTTGGCTTCACGCCTGCCCGATCTGGATAAGGTCATTTATCATCACCAGCTGGGTTCCCAGGGATCACGCATCCAGTACGTGCGTGCCCTGGCGCAGGCCATCGGGGAACTGCTGGGCGACAGGGCCCTGGCCAGGCAGGCTGACGAGGCTGCCAGTCTGGCCAAAGCTGATTTGCTCACGGGCATGGTCGGGGAATTTCCGGAGCTGCAGGGCATCATGGGACGCTACTACGCTCAGTATGAGGGAATAAATGAAACCATTGCGTATGCAATCGAGGATCATTACAAACCCCGTTTCGCCGGGGATAATCTGCCTCGCAGTCTCACCGGGGTGTGTGTGGCGCTGGCCGATAAACTGGAAACTCTGGTCAGTCTGTTCAGTATTGGCCAGTTGCCGACGGGCGACAAAGATCCCTATGCGTTGCGACGGCATGCATTGGGAGTCGTTCGCATACTCATCGAAAAGCATCTGACGGTCGGGCTGGATGCGCTAGTTTCCCGGGCAATCGATATTCTGCGGGATGATAAAATCGGAGCATCAAAAGCAGGACAGGCTCGTCCGGTTTCACCCCAATTGGCCGGGCAGTTGCAGGATTTCTTTTTCGACCGTCTGGCCAGCAATTTGCGTGATCAGGGCTACACCACCCAGGAAGTGGATGCTGTGCTGAATCTGAGGCCGCCGATATTATGTGAAATCCCGGCAAGACTGGCTGCCGTACGCGCATTTGCCGCATTGCCCGAAGCAGCAAGCCTGGCGGCCGCCAACAAGCGCGTAGGTAATATCCTCAGGAAATCCGATTACGATGAAGCGGTCGGTATCACAGAAGCTCATTTGCAGGCTCCGGCCGAGCTGGCATTGTACCGTGCGTTATCTGAAATCGAATCTGACACCGAACAGGCCTTCCAGAAGGGGGATTATGTCACTGCCCTGCAAACGCTGGCGGCATTGAAAGCACCGGTTGATGCATTCTTCGACCAGGTCCTGGTCAATGACGAGAATGAAATTTTACGTCGCAACCGTCTGGCATTACTGACCGCATTACAGACAATGATGAATCGGGTGGCGGATATTTCCAGGCTGGCAACCTAAAAGAAGAGAAATAAAAACAGTAAAAGTGAAGCTCATCATCCTTGATCACAATGGGGTCATCAACCAGGGGAGCGATACCTACATTAAGACTCCTGATGAATGGAAACCTGTTCCTGGCAGCCTGCAAGCCATTGCACGGCTGACACATGCCGGCTATCGGGTAGTTACTGCTTCCAATCAGTCCGGTATCGGCCGCGGGCTGCTCGACATGACGACCTTCAATGCAATCAACGATAAAATGCTTCGTTCCGTACAACAGGTGGGAGGGCGGATAGATGCACTGTTCTTTTGTCCCCATACCCAGCATGACAAATGTACGTGCCGCAAACCAGGCATTGGGATGTTCAAGGAAATCCGGCAGCGTTACAGTATTGAGCTCAGTCATGTGCCTGCCGTCGGGGACTCACTGCGGGATCTGCAGGCAGCCGCCAAAGCCGGCGCCATACCGGTACTGGTGCTGACCGGTAAAGGTGCAGCCACCTTGGCAGAAGGGAATCTGCCTCCGAATACCCAAATCTTCCCCGATCTGGCAGCGGTAGTGGATTATCTGGGGATCCAGGCGTAACCTCATGGCAACACTGCGTTCCATGGTATATATGTTGCTGCAGGCGATTATTACGCCTCCTTATGCCCTGTTTACACTGGCCTGTTTTCCCCTATCCCCGCACCGCCGTTATCAAGTCACTTATGGCTGGACACGAATCATGTTGTTCATGCTGCGCGCTGTCTGCGGCCTGCATTATCAGGTGCTGGGCAGGGAAAATATTCCCGATCACCCCAGTGTGATTCTTTCCAAGCATCAGTCTGCATGGGAAACGCTGGCTCTACAGCAGATCTTCCCGCCTCAGGTATGGGTGCTTAAAAAAGAACTGTTGCGCATCCCGTTCTTTGGCTGGGGGCTCGCCATGACCAGTCCGATTGCCATCGATCGCAGCGCGGGCAAAGCAGCATTGGAACAAATTGTGGAGCAGGGCAGGGAACGGCTACAGCAGCAATTCTGGATCGTCGTTTTCCCGGAAGGGACACGTGTACCCCCGGGCAACAAGGGTAAATACCGTATCGGGGGCGCCTGGCTGGCAGTGCATACGGGGGCATGGGTCGTGCCGGTTGCCCATAATGCCGGAGAATTCTGGGGCAGAAATTCTTTTGTCAAATATCCTGGCACCATTACTGTGAGTATCGGCAAACCGATCGATCCGCGCGGAATCGAGCCGGCAGATCTGATCGCAAAAGT
>JBIQJX010000064.1:0-4053 GCA_044507105.1 Nitrosomonas sp. | reverse complement strand
GGAATGATTCTTGGATTCATCCGATCATAGGGAATGGATCGACTGCTGTTTCTTTGATCGATTTCTCCTTCAATTTCCCCGAGCTGGCCCCTGAAGCGTTCTATGACATCACGTGCTGCCGGGTCAAATTGTCGCAATGGATACTGACCGATACGGTTGACAGTGAAATTGGTCTGGAAATAAGTCCAGGTTTGCGAATACGCCGCCCGGAATGCGGGTTGAAGTTTCAACAGTCCGGCTGCATCCATTTCTACCTCTTTTCCCGTCGGGGGAGGGATATAGGCCGAATGTGGCATGTTGGGAACAAAACCCGGATATTTGTACTGGTTGAAATGAATGCAGGAGTGAAACGCTGTACATAGAAAAATGACATGGCCAATGGTCTCAGCCAATTCCTGTCTGGATGCGAATCCGGCGGGAAATCCCGGAATTCTGCCGCGATCCCGGGCGCTGATATCATGCGCCCAGGCCTGAATCTCGTAATCTTCAGCTACATCTTTATCAGACTGATAACAGACAGCGATGTACTCTGTGGCAAAGTTCTGGATTGCGTTCCACACCAACATGCCATCGTCACGATACGGATAAAAAAGATCGGGGTTATCGACTTCCCGGCTGGCAATATCGTTGGGAAAGGCCGATGCCCTGAAGTTGAAACTTGTCATGCCATTGGCCATGCACTGAGTTGTCGCGTCATAGTCTCCGGCAAACAGCTCCCCGTACCGGCCGGGGCGCCCTTTCCGATCCCGCAGGAAGGTGTGCTGATGATTGACATTAAGCGTATGTTGAAGATGCGGATTTAACAGTACACAGAGCGGATGGGTTTTATAAAGCTGCCGGCGTGAAGCCATGATAATGGCTTCCATAACATAATGAATGCGGGTGGCATGGGTAATCAGAATGTGGTGATTGCCATCTGCGACTTGGGCAAACGTTTTGGCTGCCAGCCACAGATTGCCATCGTTTGAAGTATAAATGGGGTTGTCAGCCCTGGTCTCCTGATACAGCTGGATGGCAACCGGCCGCAGCATGCCATTTGTTTGCAGAAACAGCACCACAATCGGGGTGGTGACATATTGTTTGCGGCCGCCATCGATTTGGCCGGGATTGCGCTGCAATATTTCCAGCTCTGCATAATCCAGAATGTACACACGCTTTTGCGTCATTGCAGTTGCATAGTCGATTTCATCAATATGCGCTGCAAAAATATTCCGGATTTCAGATTCCGGTAATTTTTGCGGCAGCGGATGCTGATGGGTCACAGCGCGCAATACGACAGGGTTTACCCCGATGACACGTTGCAGACCAAATATCAGATCCTGCTGAAAGTTATCGACCAGTTCCGGATTCGGGGGGCTAAATGGATAAAAAATATAGTCGCGGTAACCTTTCATCGGTTTGCCAAGCAAATAGCGCATATAAGTCACCAGCAGGCTCGGCAGACTGGGAATCAGCTGCAGCAAATTGATCCCGCCACGCAGCCAGTACCCAAGCCCTGGTATCTCCCGGCACGGCAGTTTGCGCACGACAGCAATCGTATTGGCATATTCGTAGGTATATTGATACTGTGCCTGCCTTCGCAGCAGATAATTCTTCCGTTTTTCTACCGTGCGTCCATTTGCTTCGTGTTGTGGCAGCCTGTTCATCATATGATGCTCCTTTGCAAAGAATAAAATCCATCCGGTTTCCTGGATACTGCTACATCCTCGTCAAGCAACCGTAGAGGTTCTGAAACTTGCAATCACCGTATTGCTGTCCCTGACGTTACGTTTAACGATATCTGCAAGCAGACTTGTTTCTTCGATGATCGACTGCCCGACGGCCGAGAAGGTCTTGTCATTATGTACGTAGCCTGATACCAGAGGATTGGTCAGGGCATGGGTAAATGCATCGTAACCTACCATCCGCACCATCAGACGCCCAAGGCTAAACCCTTCATCATGGTCTTCTGCAAAGATACCGACCTGCCACTCCAGATCATCGATGCGATTGTTATAGAGTTCTTTTAATTCCTGTTGCAGCTCCGGATTGGCTGTCAATTCCTCAAAATTTCTCAAGCGCGGCATGCTGAATGCCTGGCGGTAATCATTGAATGAACGCAGTTTGGCCTGACGCCCCATCTCCACGCTGCGTTCCATGACACTGCGGTTATCCGCACCCACAGGCAAGGGATCAAAAAAGAACTGGGGGGTGTTGTACAAACCAATACGGCCGGCTTTTTGCCGCGAGGCAGCTGATATCATGGCTTCGATACCGTATTTATGTGTGACCAGCGCAGTGTTGTTGCGAAACTCATCGAGCGTATAGGGCTGATCACCGACAAAGTAGTACTCCGGCACCATCGAATGCCATCTGTAGAGCAGATTGAATTCCAGCGAAATCCAGTTAGTGCGATACCAGCGCTGCCTTTCCGCCATCCCCGGTGTGGGATCGAGAGTAAAATCAAACTGGGTAAAATGCGAGACATAATCCTGCAATACCACTTTAATCAGCAGCACGATCATGATGTTTCGGGTTGTCTGGAACAGCCGTTCATCATCCCAGACGGGATAGGCTTCTCTGAGGAGGTCACAGATCCTGTTGTGTTCACGCAGCATAATGGTATTCATGAGGGTATAACCAATCGACGAATTACCATGTTCCAGCCCGGTGGCAAACATGCGCTTTAACCGTTCTTCGGGCACATTGTTAAAAACAAATCCCAGAACAGCGCGGGGATGCAGATTCTCGAATTCCCCGTCAGCAAACACCCAATTATCTGCAGTCGTTTCTTCCACATTGAACAGATAAGGAGGAAAAATTTCTCCATCGATAACCTGGTATTTCAGCTTTCCATCTTTTTTCAACCGCAGCAAATGCGTAATTTCTTCACGCAAGCCATAGATCTGGCACAGATCGATTTCGTGATTTGAGGTATTTTTCCGGCGATCGAAAAAATCCGTTCGCAGAAAGCTATCGGTAAACCATTGAGCGAAAAAAGAAAACAGGATACTGGTATCGATTGACGGGATCTCCCTGCTTTCTTTCCTGCGCCACAGATTGACAACACTTTTCAGATCCGGAAGATTCTGCTCTCCTTCCGCTTCCGGCAGATGCCGTCCGGTGAACGTCCTGTCCGTCAATACCTGCCATGTGGTATAGGGAGCGGCCATAGAGAATGGCCGGGGGCGCGGGTTGGTGGCATAAGCCTGCCAATTGATAAAGGTGTCGCTGATCCAGCGCCGCAACCACGTTATGCGGGAAGCGACTCGACCGATCCATGGGAATCGGTTTACAAGCCGGAAAATGATCTGAAAAAAGAATTCATTCATAGCGCGTCCCCTTTTTGTCAGTGATAACTTACATTCCCTTCGGCTGCTGGAACTTTGGTTTTAGTGTGTAGCGGCTACCTGATGACTGGATTTTTTCTCCCTTTCTCACAGTGCATTCAAAAATGAGAAGTGTGATTCATCGAACCCTGTCCCGGGGACAGGCAATCAGCTCACCCCTGCGTCACCCGAACAGAATAAGCGCCTGTCCCGGAAGGCGAGTAGTGTCTTACACGAACAAAATATTCACCCGGAGAAAGCTGACGGCGGATCAGGGCGTTGAAAGAAATGCCCGAATCATCGTTACTGATGATTTCCGGTATCTGGCTGTTCGGGCCATGCAAGCTCATGAAAGTATCCGTCGTTCCATTCGTCTGGATAGTATAAAAATCTTCTGCTGTCACATTAAATCGGTACACATCGCTTTCATTCGCTGCAGAAATCGATGTATCGATGCTCGCACCATTCACAATGAGCTCGGGAATGGGAGCGGGATCGGGATCAGGGTTGGGAGCAACATTGACTGCGCGCACACCCACTGCGTAATTTCCCGTACTGTTTGGACTGTAGAGACGAATGCGCAGAAAATAAATGCCTGCAGACAGATTACGGTTGATTTGTGCATTAAAGCCCTCGCCTGCATCATCATCCGATGCCACTTCAAAATTCGGATCATTGGGGCCGAACAGCGTCATGAAGGTATCGGATGATCCGAGGGTATACATCGTATGAGCACCGAAGGCCG
>JBIQJX010000063.1:1006-10513 GCA_044507105.1 Nitrosomonas sp. | reverse complement strand
ATATTGCCAATGCCAACACGGTTGGATTCAAGCAATCCCAGGCGCAATTCAGCGACGTGTTTGCCAATTCACTGGCGGGTGGTAAGAATCAGATCGGGATTGGCACCCAGGTGGCCGCGGTTGCTCAGGAATTTACGCAGGGGAATGTGACCAGTTCCAACAACCCGCTGGATGTGGCTATCACCGGGAACGGCTTTTTCCGGATGAGTAACAGTAATGGCGCCATCAGTTTCACGCGTAACGGCCAGTTTCATCTGGATAAGGATGGATTCCTGGTCAATGCAAACAATTTAAACGTGACAGGTTTCGCCGCCGATGCCTCCGGTCAGATTATTCCCAATGTACCGGTTAATCTGCGATTACCTACGGCAGACCTGACGCCCAAGCCGACTGCTAATTTTGCAACGGGAGTTAATCTGGATGCGCGTATAGATTTAGCCACTCAAACTACTGAGTCGCCCGTAACGCCGCCCGTAACGCCTGAAGTTCCTCCTTTTAATGCGAACAATCCATCGACTTATGCTCATTCCACGTCGGGTGAGATATTCGACAATCTCGGTAATTCTCATATATTGAATCTGTTTTTTCAGAAAACGACGCCGGTTGCCCCAGCTGCTTCAACTTGGAATGTATTTGCGACAGTGGATGGTGCAGTAGATGGCAGTGGAATGCCTAAGGGGGTGGTATTGAATACCGGATTACTGAGTTTTGACTCCAACGGAATAATGACAGGGCCAACTGGGCCAATCTCGGCCACTGTGAATTTTAATCAAATAGATCCCGTTAAATGGCCCGCAGGATCTCCACCAAATCTTACATTTTCGCTGGATCTGACCCGTTCTACCCAGTTTGGCAACAAATTTGGCGTCAACATGATGAGTCAGGATGGTTTTACTTCCGGACGTTTGGCTGGCTACAGCGTTTCTGAGGACGGTCGGATACAGGGAAGCTACACCAATGGTGTTAACCGTACGCTTGGGCAAATTGCGGTAGCCGGTTTTTCCAACCCTAACGGTCTCAAATCACTGGGAAACAATCAATGGGCGGAAACAGCCGATTCCGGATTGCCGCTGATGGGCGTTCCGCTCAGCGGCATGCTGGGTTCGCTGCAACCTTCGGCGGTGGAAGAATCCAATGTCGACCTGACAAGTGAACTAGTCAGTCTGATCACCGCGCAGCGGGTATATCAGGCCAATGCCAAGACTATCCAGACGCAGGATTCTGTTCTGCAGACGATAGTTAATATCTGATCAGGCTGATTTTTCATTCAACCTCAATTCGATGATTTCCTGAAAATGGACCGACTGATTTACACCGCCATGACCGGCGCACTGCATACGCTGACTCAGCAGACGACGGTTTCCCATAATCTGGCGAATGCTTCGACTACAGGTTATCGTGCCCAGACCGACGCTTTCCGCGCGGTTCCTGTTTTCGGGGATGGCCTGCCGACGCGCGCATTTGTACTGGACGCCACCACCGGTGCTGATTTTACGCCGGGTGTGATCCAGCAGACCAATCGTCCGCTGGATGTGGCGATACAAGGTTCCGGCTGGATTGCGGTGCAGCTTGACGACGGCGAGGAAGCTTATACCCGTCACGGCAATCTGCAGGTGGATGCCACTGGAGTACTCATGACCCGGCAGGGTTTTCAAGTCAAGGGAGAGGCGGGCCCCATCAGTATTCCCCCCGAAACCCGCGTGACTATCGCCAAAGACGGTACCGTTTCAATCCTGCCGACCGATCCGCGGATTACGGCTGTATCGATCATCGGGCGGATCAAGCTGGTCGATCCCCCGGCGGAGCAGCTTATCAGAGGAGAAGACGGGTTGTTTCGACTGCAGGAGGGGGGTGAGGCGCCTGCCAATGTCAATGTCGCACTGGTCGAGGGTGCACTTGAAAGCAGCAATGTCAATGTGATCAGCGAAATGGTGAAAATGATCGCGCTTGCCCGTCAGTTCGATATGCAGATGAAAATGCTCGAAAGCGCTCAGCAGAATGCTCAGCAGGCAAGCGAAATCATGGTGCTGCGAGGCTGAATCTGAGGAACGCTGAACAATGATGGGGAGAAATTATTGCACTCATTACTCCTGGCTTCCGTCGTCATGGCGAGCCGCGGGAGCGGCGCGGCAATCCAGTGCCTTGATTGCCCTCGTTCTGGATTGCTTCGCCCTGGCAGGCTCGCAATGACGGAGGCCGTAGCTATATGATTGCTTCGTCCCTGCAGGCTCGTAATGACGGGGACTATAGCTACACCCGAGGCATTACTGAAAATGGTTTCACCAGTGTATTTAATTTTGCGGAAAGGATAAATAACATGGTTCGTGCATTGTGGATATCGAAAACCGGCCTGGATGCCCAGCAGACCAAAATGGATGTGATTGCCAATAATCTGGCCAACGTCAGCACCAATGGTTTCAAGCGGATGCGTCCCGTGTTCGAGGATCTGCTGTACCAGACCATCCGACAACCCGGTGCCCAGTCATCCGAGCGTACCCGGCTGCCTTCCGGCCTCCAGCTGGGGACAGGGGTGCGACCGGTAGCGACAGAAAATATTTTTCTGCAGGGTAATCTGCAGCAAACCGGCAATCCGCGTGATGTGGCCATTCAGGGGGAAGGTTTCTTCCAGATTCTGCTGCCCGATGGCACGCTGGCCTATACCCGGGACGGGGCCTTTCAATCGGATCAGGAGGGCCAGATCGTCACCTCCAGCGGTTTCGTGCTCCAGCCCCCCATTACCATTCCCCCGAATACACTGAGTATTACGATTGCGCGCGATGGCACGGTATCCGTTCTGACCCCCGGGGTCGCCGCACCGGTACAAGTGGGTAACATTCAACTGACGACTTTCATTAATCCTGCCGGGTTGCAGCGTTACGGGGAAAATCTCTACCTTGAGACGATGACCAGTGGTGTGCCCAATCCCGGTATTCCGGGTACCAATGGTATCGGGTTGCTGAATCAGGGATTCGTAGAGACTTCCAACGTGAATGTGGTGGAGGAGCTGGTCGAGATGATCCAGACCCAGCGGGCTTATGAAATCAACTCCCGTTCGATCCAGACTTCTGATCAGATGCTGCAGCGGCTGGCTCAGTTGTGATGACCCGCAGGCTGGTGTGCGACCTGGCAATGTCAGGGTGTTCTGGAAACGTGTTATGAAGAATTCTGATCATCTGCTCGTTCCCGTGCTGCTGGCGGTGGCGACAGTCTTGGCGGGGTGCGGCATCACGCCCAAACCGAAAGTGCAGCAGCCTATGTCGCTACGGCCGCCTGCTTTGCCGCCTGTTACCGCCTACGAGACCAACGGCGGGATTTATCAGGCGGCTTTCAGCCATCAGGCCGGTACCCGCTATATTCCTCTGTTTGAAGACCGGCGTGCGCGCGGGCTGGGCGATACCATCATCGTCACGCTCAACGAGCGCACCAATGCCAGCAAGAAAACCGGCAGCAACGTCAAACGTGACGGAGGGATCGATTTCTCGATTCCGTCATTTGTCGGCCTGCCGCTCAAGAGCATTTTTCGGGATATTGAACTGGAAGCCAATTCTTCCAACAGTTTCGATGGCAAGGGCGAGAGTTCCAGCAACAATAATTTCACCGGCACGATTACAGTCACTGTGATCGACATTCTGCCCAACGGCAATCTGCTGGTCAGCGGGGAAAAACAGATCGGCATCAATCAGGGGCATGAGTTTATCCGGCTCTCGGGCGTGATCAATCCGATCAACATCATGCATAACACCGTGTCATCAGTGCAGGTGGCCGATGCACGGCTGGAATACCGCGGCAACGGTTATTTGGATGAAGCCCAGACCATGGGCTGGTTGTCACGCTTTTTCCTGTCGGTTTCACCGTTCTGAATACATTCGAAATACCGGAACCTATTATCATGACATTACCTAAATGGATCTGCAGCATCGGACTGCTGGGCTGTCTGCTCATCCCCGGTCTGAGTGCTGCCGAGCGTATCAAGGATCTGGCCAGTATCCAGGGGGTGCGCAATAACCAGCTGATCGGCTATGGGCTGGTAGTCGGACTCGACGGCACCGGTGATCAGACCCAGCAGACTCCTTTCACCGTACAAAGTATTCTCAGCATGCTCGGGCAGTTGGGGATCAATTTGCCGCCGGGTACCAATTTACAATTGCGTAACGTTGCTTCCGTCATGGTGACGGCAACGTTGCCTGCTTTTGCCCAGCCGGGACAGCATATCGACGTGACCGTCTCCTCCATGGGCAATGCCAAGAGTCTGCGTGGCGGAACATTGCTGATGACGCCGCTGAAGGGCATCGACAATCAGGTCTATGCGGTGGCGCAGGGCAGCCTGGTGATAGGCGGGGCGGGAGCAGGCTCGGCCGGCAGCAGTATCCAGATCAATCACTTGGGGGCCGGGCGCATCAGTGCCGGGGCCATCGTGGAGCGCGCGGTACCAACAGTGCTGGGTCAAGGAGAATATATCCACCTGGAATTGCGCGACACCGATTTCACAACTGCCCGGCGCATCGTGGAAACGATCAACAGCCGGTTCTCACACGGAACCGCCACGGCGCTGGATGGGCGGGTCATTCAAATCCGGGCGCCACTGAACAACAACCAGCGCGTCACCTTTATTTCCCAGATCGAGGATCTCGCCGTCTCGCCAGCCCAGGGGATGGCTAAAGTCATCATCAATGCGCGCACCGGCTCGGTCGTCATGAACCAGATGGTGACCCTCGAAACCAGCGCGGTTGCCCATGGCAATCTGTCGGTAATCATCAATACACAACCGATCATCAGTCAGCCCGGACCTTTCGCGCAGCGGGGCGAAACAGTCGTGGTGCCGCAATCACAGATAGAAATCCGCTCGGATGAGGGGAACCTGATGCTGCTGCCGGGATCGGCCAGTCTGGCGGATGTGGTAAAAGCACTCAATACGATCGGCGCCACACCGCAGGATTTACTGGCGATCCTGCAGGCGCTCAAGGCGGCCGGATCGTTGCGGGCGGAACTGGAAATCATCTGATGACAGCATGATCACTTCACCCGATATTTCCGGTCAGCTGGCGATCGATACCCAGAATATAGAAAAGCTGCGCAATCAGGCCCGGCAGAACCCCCGGGAAGGATTACAACAGGCGGCGCGGCAATTTGAAGCCCTGTTCCTCGACATGATGTTGAAGAGCATGCGTGACGCAACACCCGGGCAAGGGCTTTTCGACAGTGATCAGTCACGTTTTTACACCCACATGCTCGATCAGCAACTGGCCCAGAATCTGTCTGAAAAAGGGATCGGCCTGGCAGATATGATCGTGCGACAGCTGGGGCAGGCTGTCGAGGTGGCGAAGGAAGCGGATACAGCAGTCGGCGGAGCGGAATACCTGCTGACCGCTATTACGGGAAACAGTGCCGCTCCCCTGGTCGCGCTGGCACCTGCACAAACGAAATATCTGCCCGGCCAGCTGTGGTCGAATGCTGATCGGCAGGTTGTCAAACCCACTTTTTCTGCGGTTCCCTCGGCTTCACGTACAGATAGAATCGGAATAGCCTCCAGCTCCCGGAGCAGCAGCCCTGTTGCCTTTGCGGCTGATCAGCCCGGCGAATTCGTCAGAGCAGTATTGCCCCATGCCCGCAAAGTGGCGCGAGAAACCGGTATCCCCGAACATTTCATGATCGCCCAGGCGGCACTGGAAACCGGCTGGGGCAAACATCAGATCCGCCGGGCGGATAATCAGCCAAGCTTCAATCTGTTCGGCATCAAGGCCGGTAAAAACTGGCAGGGCAGGGCAGTCGAAACCGTCACTACAGAATATATCGACGGTAAGCCGCAAAAAATCCGGGAAAAATTCCGGGCCTACGATTCCTACGAAGCAGCTTTCCGCGATTATGCGAAATTGCTGCAAAACAACCCCCGCTATGCCCCCGTGCTGAAAAGCCGCAGCGCCACGGCTTTCGCCTGGGGTTTGCAGGAAGCCGGCTACGCAACCGACCCCCGGTATGCCGAAAAACTGCTGAAAATAATCAACAGCAACGCCCTGGGCATATGAAAGCAAGATTTTGATGCCCCCCACACTTTAGCGCCTGCCCTGCTGGAGCATGGGAACCATGAAAACCAGCCGATCGTTCCCATGCTCCCGCGTGGGAACGCAATCTAACAGAAGTAGCTCATGGGTCGAAGCCGATACATCATTCTGGAACCGGACAAGCCGCACTTTCTGACGTGCACAGTCGTTGAGTGGCTACCTGTATTTACCCGGCCAGAGGCGGTGCAGATCCTGCTCGACAGCTGGGCGCATCAGCGTCAGCACGATGGCCTGGAATTGTTCGGTTATGTGGTGCTGGAAAACCATCTGCATTTTGTGGCGCGAGCACCGCATCTGGATAAATGTCTGGCCCGTTTCAAGTCCTATACAGCAGCTCGGTTGATCACCTTGCTGAAAATGTGCAAGGCAGAGCGCCTACTGGCGCGGCTGCGATTTGCCAAGAAAGCACATAAAACTGATCGGGAGTATCAATTCTGGCAGGAAGGCGCTCATGCGGAAATGATCTTCAACGAGGTGATCATGCGGGAAAAGCTGGATTACATTCACCGTAACCCCGTGAAACGCGGCTATGTGGATTTACCAGAACATTGGCGTTATTCGAGTGCGCGGAATTACCTGGGACTACCGGGACTGATCGAGATTGACAACTGGGTTTGATTCCTGCGAGGCGCTGGAGCGTCCCGGGATGCATTCCCACGCCGGAGCGCAGGAACGATCAGTAATCTTCATGGTTCCCATGCTCCCGCGCAGGAACGATCAGTAAGTTTCATGGTTCCCCTGCTCCCGCGTAGGAACGATCAGTAAGTTTCATGGTTACCCTGCTCCCGCGTGGGAACCCGTGGCTTTGCCGCTCCGGCGGCTTATCAGACACCCGAGCTTGAATAACCCTGACGCGCTGGAGCGCCTCGGGATGCATTCCTGCGCCGGAGCGTAGGAACGATCGGTAATGGCTCGCTGCCATCTCGACCGGATTTTTCGTATAGCCATGCTGCCAGAATATGATTCCTGAATAACCCTTGTTATCCCGGTTAATTCGTTGCTTTCGATAACCCCCCTTCCGACTACGATGACGCAAGCGGAAAATCTGGCCGGACAATAAGAAAAATGTCTCGGGTGAAATCTTTTCGTGATCAGGTTTTATCTTTTAATTTCAAAAGGAAATATGATATGGCTATCCCCGATCAACAGAAAAATGAAATACTCAAAATAGTGGCCGGCTTGTTCAATGGTGCCCCGGGCGGCGGCATTCTGAATGAGCTGGCTACGGAAGTCGCCAAGGGGGCTCCTGTTCATGAAATCGCCAGATTGCTGGCTGAGACTAATCAGTTCAAGGAACTTACCGCTGATAAAACCACAACTGCTCAGCAGGTGGAATTCCTGCTGAATAATTTCGGCCTGGCCCCCGGGGGAGAACCCGGCAGTGCTGCCGGGCTGGCAGAAGAATATTTCACCCACAGAATTGAAGAGGGCGCGAGCCTCGGCCACATTGTTTATGAGGCTATCCACTACCTGCAAGGCGATCCCCTGCCGGTATTCGCCGATACCATCCAACTGCTGGACAACAAAGTACAGATTGCCAGTGTCCACGCAGACAACTACGCAAAGATCGACAGCGTGGAAGAAGGCCTCAGCGTACTGAATGACGTTATTAGTGCCAAAACTTACACACTGGCAGAAATCCTTGAATCCCTGGCCAGCAAACTGGACGGCAACGCTGGGGATGGAGATGGCAAGGGCGACGGCGATCCGCTCCCGCCTCCTCCGCCTCCGCCTGCACGGACCTTTACAGTGAACGAATCCGAAGAGGGCGTTATCACATTCGGCGGCACGGCAACCGGCCCCATCACTTTTGCTACTGATGAAAATGTTGCCACCTTCACACGCGGTAATATTACCGCCACCACAAAACCGGCGCTGGACGACATTACCCAAGTCACCCTCGCCAGCGGCCAGACCCTGAGCGGTGCCGCGGCTGAGTTGGCGAAAATTGGAGAAATAGGCGGCGCCGGCAACCTGACTATTACCGGCGCACCGAGTGTTGCAGAAATCGAAGCCATCAACTTCACTGGCGTGACAGGAAGCGTCACCTACAGCTTGTCTGACAGTTTGGCCAATCTGGAAGCGGCAGCTGATCTGATTGCTGGTGCAACCAGCTACGAAATCAGTGACATTGCCACTGCATTCGAGGATGTAGCAGTAGCTGGTTTGCCGAGTGAAGACCAACAAGTACTGATCAATGGTGCGAGCAATGCAAGCGACTACATTTACAGCCTGGTCGACAGTCTGGAAAATCTGGCAGATGCGGCTGATGATGTAATTTCGGATGCAGCAAACTACCGCCTGAGTGATGAGGTCGATGCGTTTACTGATCTCCCAGTTGCTCAAGCTGAAATCGTTGCAGGTGCAGACAATGCAAATGAATACGCCTATAGCTTGTTTGATACTCTGGAAAACCTGACAAATGCTGATCCGGAAATTCTGTCGGATGCAGCTTCTTATACCTTGTCTGATGAAGCGCTGACAGCCGAAGACCTGACGGATGTCACAGTCGATGGCTTGGCTGGACAGCAGGCATCTGCGATTACTGCAGTCCGTGAAAGTGACATTGTGGCTGGTGCCACGAATGGCGACACCATCCCGGTGAACAACGGTACTTACACCTTGGCTGACACACTGGCAAATCTGGCAGGTGCGGCTGATGATGTAATTTCGGATGCAGCAAGCTACAGCCTGACCGATGATCCAGGTGCATTGAATGGCCTCACAATTGCTGAAGCTGAAATCGTTGCCGGTGCCAGCAATTCAGGAGATTACACCTACAGTCTGACCGATGCAGCAGGTGAATTAGCCGATCTCACAGTTGCCAAAGCCAGTGCCGTTATAGGTGCCAGCAATGCAGAGGGCTATACCTACAGCATCAGCGATACTTGGGAGAATATCAGTGATCCAGATGCAGCAGCTATTATAGCGGGCGCAGAGAGCTACGAAATCAGTGACATCGACACCGCGTTCCAGGATGTGGCGGTAGCTGGTCTGCCGACTGCGGAAGAACAGGCCTTGATCGATGGCGCAGACAATGCAGGCGACTACACTTACAGTCTGACCGATACATTGGCCAATCTGGCAGATGCCAGTTGGAGTACAGTGTCGGGTGCCGACAATTACGCAATCAGTGATATCGCTACCTTGTTCCATAATGTAGCAGTGGATGGTCTGCCGGCCGGAACTCAGAAAACACTGATTGATGGTGCGGAGAATGCAGATGAATACACCTACAGTATCACTGACACTGCTGCTGCTTTGCTGGCAGTAGAAGATGATGAGCTGATCAACAATGCTACAGCTGTCACCGTGGCAGATGATGCTGCCGGTGTTCTGTCAGTAGCCGAAGTTGGCCAGCTTGCCGCTCTCACTACAGTAGATACCTGGAGTTACAGTATCACTGACACTGCTGCTGCTTTGCTGGCAGTAGAAGATGATGAGCTGA
>JBIQJX010000063.1:0-906 GCA_044507105.1 Nitrosomonas sp. | reverse complement strand
CCGCTCTCACTACAGTAGATACCTGGAGTTACAGTATCACTGACACTGCTGCTGCGGTCGATGCGGCAGGTATCGATGTTCTAAATGGCGCCACTGCAATCACTGCCACGGGTACCGCTGGGGATGACAACGTTGATCTTAGTGGCGTTGAAACCCCGGTGACGATTGATCTGGGTGACGGCAATGATATTTTTGTCGGTGGTGATAGTGGAGATATCATTACCGGTGGCATTGGTAGCGACTCTATCACCCTGGGAGAGGGTGACGATATTATTGTGTACGATAATATCCTGACCGAAGGTGGTGACACGATCACTAACTTTGCCATCAATACTGATAAGCTGCAGTTCTCCGACGCTGACTTGAAGAGTGTGGACAATTTTGCAGCTTACAGCGGAGAGGGTATTGCAGTTACTTTCAACGATGGTAGTACCAAAGTTGAGTTTGTGACCGGTACGGACGGAGATCTTGAGGCTTCTGCTGCTGAGGCTGCTTTCCTGTTCAATACGGACACTGGCACACTGAGCTACGATGCGGACGGCACTGGTGGGGGTGAGGCTATTATTGTCGCTACGCTGGTGGGTAGCATTAATTTGGGGGCTGATGACTTTACCTTTATCGCCTAATTTCTCCTCGAAACACTCCTTACCTTGGTGAGGAGTGGAGGTAATTTTTCTAAACCCCGCTCCCTCACAAGGGGGCGGGGTTTTTGTTTTGATGGTTCCTGTGCGAGAGCGTGAGGGGCTGTTGTTGCCGCCCCGGTGGCTGACATGTCCCGCTGGAGCGGGGGTGGGCTGCATTCCCACGCCGGAATGTGGGAATGATCTAAACCAGCTCCTGTTGACGCAGCTACTAGAGCATTTTTAGTTTATTTATTTACATATCCACATGAAGCGAAGTAGTTGG
>JBIQJX010000062.1:8450-11209 GCA_044507105.1 Nitrosomonas sp. | reverse complement strand
AAACCGCCCGTCGCTGACAGCCAGGCAACCGCAGATGTTATGAATTGATAAAATCTCCGCCGTTTACATGAATCGCCTGGCCTGTTACGTAAGTGGAATCTGTTGAGGCCAGATAGACATACGCCGGCGCCAGCTCAGCGGGTTGTCCGCGGCGCTCCATAGGTGTGTCTTCCCCGTGTTTTTCAACTTTTTCTGCATCAAATGAAGCGGGAATCAAGGGTGTCCAGATGGGGCCCGGCGCTACCGAATTTACACGAATACCTTTGCTGCTCAGATTTAACGATAAAGATCGTGTAAAGGTACTGATGGCACCTTTTGTCGCAGAATAATCGATAAGTCCGGGTGATCCCCGATAAGCAGTGACAGAAGAAGTATTAATAATACTGTCGCCTTTTTGCAAAAGCGGCAGGGCTGCCTGTGTCATATAAAACATGCTGAAGATATTCGTTTCGAATGTTTCCCGTAACTGATCAGGAGTGATATTCAGGAAATCTTTTTGCGGGAATTGCTTAGCGGCGTTATTGACCAGCACATTCAACCGACCAAATTCTGATATGACCTGCTCAACCACCTGATAGCAGTTTTCCACCTTGCTGATATCCGCCGCCAGCTTCAATCCTTTCACGCCATACGATTCAATGGCTTTGACGGTCTTTTCTGCATCCTCATGCTCATCCAGATAAGTGATCGCAACGTGAGCTCCTTCTTTTGCAAACGCTACCGCTACTGCGCGCCCGATGCCGCTGTCGCCGCCGGTAATCAAGGCCACTTTACCCTTCAGTTTTTCTGAGCCTTTATAGTTTTCATCGTCATAAACCGGTTCCGGAGACATCTCGTTTTCCATACCCGGCTGTCTGGATTGCTTCTGCGGAGCTATTTCTTCATCAACTTTTTCAAATTTATCCAGGATCATGAATAATTCTCCTTAAAACAGTATGCTGCGGGCAGCCGGACGGTATCCCTTCTAACTGGATCCGGGATCCTGACCGTCCAGCCAGGTTGACTATAATTGCCGCATGTAAGCCACCAGGTCAGATTTTTCTTCATCTGTCAGCTTGAGCTGCAGCACCAGGTTAAAGAATTCAACTGTGTCTTCCAGTGTCAGCAAACGGCCATCGTGGAGATAAGGAGGGCTGTCTTTGATACCGCGCAGCGTAAAGGTTTTTATCGGTCCATCGCCCGGTTCGTTCAGAAAACGCTCGAGTTTAAGGTCATGCATTTGATGATCAAGAAATGCGGGAGGCTGATGACAGCTTGAGCATTGGCCTTTGCCAAAGAAAACCATTTCTCCCCGGAGTTCTTTTTCAGTTGCTTTTGCAGGGTCCAGCCGTCCCTGGCTATCCAGTTTCGGTGCGGGAGGAAAATCCAGCATGTTCTGGAATTGGGCCATATGGCTTACGTGGATCCGGTCGAATACCGGAAATCCCTTTTTCATTGCGTGGATGGGATCGCCGTTGAAATAGGCAGTACGGAATTCAAATTCCGTGAAATCTTCAACAGACCGCAAACTGCGTTTTGAGCCATGAATCTGTTGCGCATACATGCCGCGCAGGCTGACGGTATCCAGCCGGAATCTGCGTTCCTGGGGCCGTATATCGGGGCTCAGATGAAACTGACCGGTGGTGTGGCCGTTGATGTGGCAGTCGAAACACGTCACTCCCAAGCTGGGCTGGGCGCTTTTACGGTCGTCCGTCGGGTTGAATTCTTCCTGCGGCAGCGGGGAGAGTAACATCTGCAACCCGTTAAGCTGAACCGGCGTCAGAATATCTTTGAACAGACGGTAAAAATTGTTGATGGATACTACTTCGCCGCGCGATACATCTCCCAGTTCAGGCCGGTTTTGCAGGAAAATGGCAGGGGGGAACTCGGGCAGAAACGCTTCGGGCAAATCAAACTCTACGTCAAATCGCTCCAGCCTCGGGAACATTTTGATTTGTACCTGCGGGAAAACCTGCCCCCCTGTTACCTGCTTTGGATGCGGTAAAGCGGGATAGGGGAAGAGATTTTTGCTACGCACTTCCTCCGGAGACATCTCCGCCAGTTTCTGCCAGCTTACTCCCTTTTGCAATCGGGCAGTAGGGCCGACCGCCAGTGGCTTGCCACGGGTCATGGTAGCTTCCGGATCCAAGCGGGGAGTCAGATTGTAGCGTTCGAGCAGCAGCTTACGCTGAGTTTCCATGACCTCGGGGCGTTGTGCTTCATCAGCTTTCATCGTCTCCGCGAAGGTTTGCATCGGTTTTTTTGCATTCAACGGGTCCCGATAAAAATCGAAGCCCTTTATTTTGCCGTCGTCCGGCTGATTCTGGAATGCGGGTGAAGCAGGCGCTGCATTAGAGGCAGCAAAAATATCCGACCGGTCATGTTCGTTCTTTTTCTGTTCCGGCCTGGTGTCGCGGGTCTCCCGGACTGTTTGGGCATTAAAAACTGCGTCAGACGATTGGGCCAGCAATTCGCTGCCATGTTGAGCCAGTGCAATGCCCATGCCTGCACCTAAACTGCTTAATCCCAGACTCAACCATACAATATGTTTCTTTTTCATAGGAATCTCCATTATCAAAATACGAGCACCCTTATCTATCCAGCTCCTGTTCTGATATTCAAGGACAGTACCTCAATATGCTCTCACTTCAATGAAAGCCGGTCTGTTGGAGAACACACATTGCTTCAACCTGAAAGCCATCATTGAACACATACTCTGATGCATTCAGCCGGGAGCTTAAGCTGAACAAAAGCGGTTAACAGGAGGGATTTACGTAGAT
>JBIQJX010000062.1:0-8350 GCA_044507105.1 Nitrosomonas sp. | reverse complement strand
TCGGGGGCATAGCGCAACGTAGCCTCATACACGTCTGTTCGACCCGCCGAGGTAACACTGACTCTGGGAATGTGGAGGCCGAAACCGGTGCCCTCAGTTACGAAGGGTTGCGATTGAGTGCATTCCTTCTCTGCTATTGCCGGGGACAGCTGACGACATTGATCTTCTTTATTTCCCTGCACGATATTATCCCCACCAAGAGGAGAAGGAGAATTTTCCTTGCATTGCAAATTACCATCGATAGTATTTCCAGTTATCTCAACTCCTCCTCTGTTTTTTTCGACTTGGACATTCCCCCCTACAATATTGCGTAATACCTTAAGCGGAGTAGCGTTTTCGTCATACTGAATATCGCTGTCGATGACACTGTCACTGACGGTGGCTCCACCGCCCTGCTTCACCTGCACTGATCCGACGACACGGGAACCGTTGAGTATACTGACCTGCCCGGCATTCTCTCCCTGAACATTTCCCGCTACGATAATTCTGCTTGCGGTAAGGGTTGCATTGGCCTCGACTTTGATATTACCCATCACACGCGTTTTGTTGAGCTGACACACGGCATTGGGGGGAACGCGCAGATTATCGACAGCTTCATCACCTAAAGAGTCTTGACAAACAATTTCTTCAGCCATGACAGGTGCAGACATCAGAACGTACAACGAAATACCAAGCACAGCGCGACTCAGAACGGCCGTTGATTGCATGATTACCTCCCTGGATAAAATTAGAAACGCTTCTGTATACTGACCTTCAGCTCGCCAGAAAGCAACTTTTATTTAACTTCGCTATCTCTGCCGATCGATCGAAGCACCAACTGTAGCAAGTACTGTCGACCTGCAGTTTCCATAAACTGCCACAGAACCGACATTCCCGTGTCATGTGGGCCTTTTAGCCTGTCTTGCCATCCAGCAAACGTTGACAGGAGAAAGTTCATGTTTAGTGTCGATCAGGTCATTTCGGCGCGGTTACCGAAACTCAGCAGCTCCCGCTGGCTGTACAAGCCGGTAAAAGGTGCGCTGCGCTATCTGCTGCGTGAACAGGATTTTATAAACTTTTCCGCCCGGTACCCGCATTTACGGGGACTGGAATTTGTTGAACAGGTACTGGATCACTTCAATTTCCGCTATACAGTACGTGACAACGAAATCGAGCGTATTCCCCCTGCCGGACGGGTAATCATTATTGCCAACCATCCCATCGGCTCACTCGACGGTCTGGCATTATTGAAACTCGTCAGCGATATCCGGCCGGATGCCAAGGTATTGGCCAATCAGTTATTAATGGCTGCCAGACCGCTGGATTCGCTGGTATTACCGGCGAGCGAAATGCAAAATACTGCCGAATACAACGCAGCGGATCGGGTTCAGCAGCATCTGCTGGCTGAAGGTGCTCTAATTCTGTTCCCCGCGGGGGAAGTATCGAGACTGCAACCGAATGGAATACGTGACGGCAAATGGCACAGCGGTTTCCTGCAGCATGCGGCCTGCGCCAAAGCCCCCATTCTGCCGATTTATATTGACGGTCGCAATTCGGCACTGTTTTACGGCGCCTCTGTACTGTACAAACCGCTCTCAACAATGCTGCTGGTACAGGAAATGTTTAGGCAGCAGCGTAAGCACATCGAAATACGTATCGGTGAGCAAATCCCCTACAACAGCTTCGCCGGACTGAATATCGCGCTGCAGGACAAAGTGAAATTGTTCAAACGCCATCTTTACCGGCTGGCGAAGGATAAACCGGCACTGTTCATAACCCAGCGCGCCATTGCGCATCCGGAAGAGCGAATCATCCTGAAAAAAGCGGTGGAAACCTGCCAGCTGCTGGGACAGACCATCAACGACAAACAGATTTATCTGTATCAGCATCAGCAAAGTTCACCCGTTCTGCGGGAAATCGGCCGGTTGCGAGAAACTGCTTTCCGTACAGTAGGCGAAGGCAGCGGCAATCGGCGTGATATCGACAGATTCGATGATTATTATCAGCAGCTGCTGCTGTGGGACAGAGAAGAGCTGGAAATTGTTGGCGCTTATCGGCTGGCTGACAGCCTGCAGGTTACCCGCCAGCATGGCCTCTCCGGTCTGTATACCGCCTCTTTGTTCCAGTTCAGCGAATCGATGCACCCTTATCTGGCTGCCGGGCTCGAACTCGGGCGCAGTTTTGTACAGCCGAGGTACTGGGGCAAACACAGTCTGGATTATTTATGGTACGGCATTGGGGCTTATCTGAAACAACACTCCCATCTCCGCTATCTGTTCGGCGTCGTCAGTTTATCAAACAGTTACCCGCCCCTGGCTCGGGACGCGATAGTATATTTTTACAGCCTTTACTTCAAACCCGCTGCTGCTTCCACAGCTGCACCGAAACAGCCTTATCAGTTGCTGCCCCAACAGCTGCACATATTGCAGCAATATTTTCAGGGGGAAGATTATGCAGCTGACTTTATCCGCCTGAAACAACTGCTGGCCGATATGGGACTGACCGTACCGACTCTGTATAAACAATATAGCGAACTGTGCGAGGCCGGAGGCGTACAATTTCTGGCGTTTGGTACAGATCCCGGCTTTTCCGATTGTGTCGACGGTCTGGTGCTGGTCGACCTGACCCGTCTCAAGCCCCGGAAAGCTGCCCGTTACATAGGATGATCGTGCTATTCGTCAGTGAATCAGCCGGGCTGATCGTCAGACTGTCTTTCTGCCATTTTTTGCAGACTTGTCAGAAATTCCATTGGAAGCGGGAAAACAATCGTGGAGCTTTTTTCACCTGCTATTTCGGTCAGGGTCTGCAAATAGCGCAGTTGCAGTGCCTGCGGCTGTTTAACCAGAATTTGCGAGGCTTCGAGCAAGTGCCGGGACGCCTGTAATTCACCTTCTGCATGGATTACCTTGGCGCGGCGCTCACGCTCGGCTTCAGCCTGCCGGGCAATTGCCCGCACCATGTTTTCATTCAAATCGACATGCTTGATCTCAACATTGGATACTTTGATTCCCCAGGCTTCCGTCTGTTCATCCAGAATCCGCTGAATATCCGTATTGAGTTTATCCCGGCTGGCCAGCATTTCATCCAGTTCGTGCTGACCCAGCACGGAACGCAATGTTGTTTGCGCCAACTGACTAGTGGCCATATGATAATCTTCGACCTGGATAATGGCCTTTTGCGGATCGACCACTCGGAAATACAGCACCGCACTTACCTTTACCGAAACGTTGTCTCGCGAAATCACATCCTGACTGGGCACGTCCATAACAATCGTACGCAGATCGACACGTACCATCGTTTGCACCACCGGAATCACGATAATCAACCCCGGCCCTTTGACCCGCCAGAACCGGCCCAGCAGGAATATGACGCCGCGCTCATACTCTCTCAGTACTTTGAACGCACTGGCCAGAAAAAAGACGAAAAATGCCAGCACCAGCGTAAGCACAGATACGATATCGATGTCCATATCAATTCTCCATTGTGTTATCTGATGGATTGTCTGATTGAGCGGGCTCCACCTCCAGCACCAGTCCCTGTACCGCTGTCACTTTTACCTGCTGACCTGCTATCAGTGGAACAGGTGTCCGCGCCCGCCACAATTCACCGCGTACTCTCACCCAGCCTTCCCGATCGAATCCTTCCACCACTTCACCCGTGCTGCGCATGAGTTCCTCTCTGCCTGTGACCACCGGTTTTTTTCTGGATTTGAGGACCAGTCCCAGCACTACAATACACAGCCCGGCCGACAGCAGGGCAAACGCGGCAATCAGCGGGAGTGAAATACCGTAACCGGGGATTTCTGTATCGATCAGCATAATTGATCCAATGACAAAAGCCGCAACTCCGCCGATGCCCAGCACACCAAAACTCGGCATGAGTGCTTCCGCCACCATGAAGGCGATACCCAGCAGCAACAGTGCCAGGCCAGCGTAGCTGACCGGCAGCACCTGGAAGGCAAACAGAGCCAGCAGCAGACTGATTGCTCCGATCACGCCGGCAATGATCGTACCGGGATTCGCAAATTCCAGAATCAGGCCATAGACACCGATCAGCATCAGGATATAGGCGATATTGGGATCGGTAATCACCGCCAGCAAGCGAGTACGCCAGTCTTGTCCGATATGTTCCAATCCCAGCGCACGGGTGGACAATGTCACCTTCTGCCCTCCCATATCAACCACTCGCCCGTCGATGCGGGTCAGCAACTCATTCAGATCATCCGCCATCAGATCGATGACTTTCTCGTTCAATGCTTCACTGGCCGGCAGACTCACCCCTTCACGCACGGCCCTTTCCGCCCAGTCGGCATTGCGCCCGTGCATCTGGGCCAGTCCGCGAATATAAGCTACCGCATCGTTGACGACTTTTCGGGTCATCGCATCCTGCATATCAGGCTGCCCGGTGCGCCCGTCCTCCGGTTTATCGCCCGGGGCCTCCGGCCATTGAGGCAGACCGCCGATTTTTACCGGAGTGGCAGCACCCAGATTGGTGGCAGGTGCCATCGCTGCGATATGACTGGCGTAAAGAATATAAGTACCGGCACTGGCAGCACGTGCACCGCCAGGCGCAACGAAACTGACGACCGGTACGGGTGAAGCGATGATTTCCTGAATAATTTGCCGCATTGATACATCCAGCCCGCCCGGTGTATCGATCCGGAGGATGACTACTTGCGCCCGTCGCGACACAGCCCGAGTCAGCCCCCGTTGCACATAATCGTACATGGCGGGACCAATCGCTCCGCTGACATCCAGCCAGACAGCCACACCATTTTTTGCGCCTGCGCCAGCACCCGCTCCAGTTGCGCTACTGCCGGATTGCCCGAAAAGGGAGCCGGCCCCTAATACCCATAACAGGATCGCCAGCAGTAAACCATATCGTACCCGGAAATATTGCGCGGACTGACCCGTATACATCCGCGCGTCCCTCATCCCGGCAGCCAGCGCTGGTGAACAGAGTCGCGGTGCAGTGCAATCCATTGCAGCGCGATAATGGCACTGGCCGAACTGATATGGCCGGTATTCAATAACATCAGTGCATCTGTCAGAGGCATGACATGTACTCTGATATCTTCATCCTCTTCGGCATTGCCATGAATCCTGTCATTCCCTTCGATATATCTCATATCGACCCGACCGCAGAACAGCATGATTCGTTCAGTAGTGCCGCCCGGGCTGACCAGATAGTCATAAAGCGGAATCAGATCGCTGATGTGGCAGCCTGCTTCCTCTGCCGATTCTCTGGCTATCACCTGCTCCGCTGTTTCATCTGCTTCGATCATACCTGCCACGATCTCCAGCAACCAGGGACCCCCGGGGGCTGACAGAGCCCCTGCCCGGAACTGTTCGATCAGCATGACCTGATCCGTTTGCGGATCATAAGGCAATACCGCGGCAGCATGCCCCCGTTCGAATAATTCACGGGTCATCGGCCGGCTCCATTCGCCGCTGAATTTACGGTGGCGCAAGCGGTACCGCTCCATCCGGAAAAAACCCTGAAAACACACGATCTTTTCCAGTATTTCAAAATCCATTTTTACCGGGACATGCTCCTGTTGTACCCTGTTATGAGACATAACCGGTTGCCAGTGCATGCGCCCAGTCAGGAAAATGCCGTAACTGTGCCAGTTTCACCATGGGGCGATAATCATAGGGGACGGACACGAGCGAAGCCGTCCATCCCCCATGCAGATATTCAAGTAGCGCATAATGTGCATCCGGCGAACCCGTCTGGATGACATGCGGATAGGGTATTGCATCATCGTAGGCCGGCAATCCCACACTGCCCGGATTGAGCACAAGCTGGCCGGAAGTGGTACGCACTGCTCGCGGCATATGGGTATGCCCGCACAATATCAGCCGGGCCTGTGCGGTACCGAGCCGCGCTTCCACTTCCTGGCGAGTCGCCATACGGGCACCGGCCGGCACCACTGTCTCCAGAAAATATTCGAGATCATCATCCGGAGTGCCGTGACACAACAGAATTCCTGTCCGCCATGCCAGCCTGACAGCCGGCAATGTTTTCAACCAGGCAAGTTGCTTTTCACTCAGTTGCTCATAGGCTATTTCATCAACATCAGTACATTGCGGGGTACCATACGCCAATATCTGATGATCATGATTCCCGGCCAAATGAACCCAGTCCTGCTCCATCAGAAATTGTGCAGTTTCACGAGAAAGCAGGGGGCCGGACAGGCAGTCTCCCAGATTAATGACATAATCCGGGCCGTAGCGCCTGTAATGCATGACCACCGCCTCCAGCGCCGGCAGATTGCCATGTATGTCTGAGACGACCGCAATACGCATGATACGGCCCCTTATGCTCCTTTAACAACCGCTGTGCGATCAGTGCTTCACGTCAGAAGTCTGCTGAATACCTGCCAGCAGCCAGGCAGAACGTGAATCGTTCAGATCTTTTTCCACATGCCAGATTTCATCGAAGGGCTCAGCCAGCGCATCGGGTGCCTCACGCAGTTCACCGGTAAAGCGCACACTGGCAACCGCCTGATTACCCTGAGTCGTCACATCCAGCAGCGCTGCCTCGATGAACACTACTTCAGTCTGCTGAGCGGCATCCCCACGCTCATCGATCTGCTGTTTGAGTTCTGCGAACAGTTCCGGCGTTGTGTAAGCGCGAATATCTTCCACATCCCGTGCATCATTGGCTGCCTGCAATGCAATGAACGAGCGCTTGGCATGCTTGAGAAACGATTCCACATCGAAATCAGCAGGAATATCGGCAACCTCCGTAGCAGCAGACTGACCGCCATAACCGGTACCTCCCACTCCGCCGGAAGAGGCAGAGGTCTCCCGTGGCGGAAACGGCATACCGCTCGCACTCCGGCCAGCTCCGGCGCCGGAATATTGCATTGACCGCGCTGTCTGTCCACCCGCTGAGGACCTGCGTAACATACGCAGACCGAAGAACACGGCAGCCGCCAGTGCAATCAGCACCAGAATATCCATCATATTGATCCCGTCAAAAGCGCCCCCCATAAATAACGACGCCAGCAGCCCTCCGGCTGCCAGGCCGGCCAGGGGCCCCAGCCACTTGCTTCCCCCGGCGGCAGCGGCCCCGCCCGCAGCTCCGGCAGCACCAGGCGCTGCAGCCTGTCCGGGCTGCTGAGGTTGGGGTGCAGTCTGTTGCTGCCGGTTAAGATTGATCGAATCGCGCTGTTTACCAATACTCTTACTGCCACCCACCCGCCGGGCTTCTGCATCGAGTGCCGTCAGGCTAAAGGCGAACAAGGCCAGAGTCAGAAATGTTAGTATCCGCATTATGATTACCTCCAAAAATCAAAAAAACACTTCAAAAATCGAGTATAGCACCATCCTGAATGCTGCAGGATCGTGTATCGGGCGAAATAATTCATGATAGCCAGCATGACAGGATTTGCAGCAGTATCCCGGGAAATTCCGCAGGGATCACTGGCGCTGGAGCTTCGCTCGGTCAACAATCGTTACCTGGACCTTCAGTTCAGGCTGCCTGATGAGCTCCGGTCACTGGAACCCGAAATGCGTGATTTTCTGGGTACCCGACTGACACGCGGAAAAATCGATTGCCGTCTGATTTTTTCTCCTTATCTGGGGCTGGCCCGGCAGCAACGACTGAACCACGAACTGTTAAATGAACTGCTGGCGATGAGTCACGATATCAAAGCAGTTTTCCCGACAGCCGGCGATCTCTCTGTCGCAGACATTCTGCGCTGGCCCGGCATACTCGACAACGATCCAATATCGATCGATATATTGCGTCCGCCTTGTATGGCACTCTTGCAGAATGCGCTGCAAATACTGATCACGGCTCGCGAGCGCGAAGGAGAGAAACTGAAGAACCTCCTGCTGGAACGCCTGCATCAGCTACGCCAGCGGGTGCAGGATCTGTTGCCAACCCTGCCCGCTGTACTGGCAAATTTTCAGGAAAGGCTGCTGAATTGTCTGCAGACAGCCGGCCTCGACGAAAAAGACGAACGTATCCGCCAGGAATTCACGTTGTTCGCCAACAAAATTGATGTGGACGAAGAACTGTCACGCCTGCAGGGACATCTCAACGAATTCGAACATATCCTGCTCACAGGAAGGGTCGTTGGTAAACAGCTCGATTTCCTCGCACAGGAACTCAACCGTGAGGCCAACACACTGGCCTCCAAATCAGTCGCCAGTGAAATTACCCGGGTATCCGTCGAGATGAAAGTATTGATCGAACAATTGCGCGAGCAGATCCAGAATATCGAATGATCCGGGGCAATTCTGGATAGACAGTCTCAAGGAAAAGAAAGCAGCCCAAGCTTCCTGAAGAAAGCAGTGTGCCGTTCAGCTGCCTTCCTGATCAGATATAGCTTGGCCAGAAACAAGCTGTGCCCGCTTGG